>JAGLHR010000308.1 GCA_023143415.1 Thiomargarita sp.
AAAACTTTAGGCTGAAATGTTGTAGGGGCAATCCCTTGTGGTTGCCCTGTTACCAAAAAACTTAAACCTCGAATTGAACCAAGTCAATTTTCACGCTCTTCAAAATAATAGATTTTAATCGTCTCAATATCTGGCGAATTAGCTGTAAAATCACTAAAACATTGAGAAATGGCTTCTCTGCTTTTTATATCAATGCTTAAAGGGAGATAAATTTCCACTGTCACTTTACCTAACAAATAATGTAAAGTAATTTGCGGAGTCGCTTGGATATTTTCTACGGATTGCCAGCATTTTTGCAAATCAGTTATGATTTCATTGCGTAATGGCAAATTCAAATTGGCTCTAATTTCTTCATCATTTTCTGGATCAATATGCACCAGTACGTCAGTGATTTCTTCCATATTCTGAACTAAAGACTGTCGTACCATTTCACCAATTTGATGCCCTTCTGATACGCTGATGCGGGGATTGACTAAAATATGTACATCGACTAAAGCATTTTCCCCCATTTTGCGTGTGCGTAATTCATGTAAAGTATGCACACCATCTACTGATTGAATATGTGTTTTAATCTGATTAATTTGACTTTCATCTAAGGCAGTATCTACTAAATCCTTAACAGCTCCCCAGCCTAATGACCAAGCAATATGGGCAATCATAAAGCTGACAAGAATCGCAGCTGCCGCATCTAACCAAGGAAAACCTGCCATACTTCCTGCTATTCCCACAACCACAATCATGGATGAAAAGGCATCGCTACGATGATGCCAAGCATTTGCGCGTAACATTTGTGAACGAAGACGTTTGGCAACCAATATCGTATATTGGTAAAGGGCTTCTTTGACAAAAATAGATAATGCAGCAATAATAAGAGTTATCTTGGAGGGATGCCATAATAACTCTGGCTCCAACAAACGTCGTACAGCATCTATTAACGTTCCCCCTGCAACGAGTAGGAGTAAAAAGCCGAGTGCGACGGTGGCTATGGTTTCAAAACGGGCGTGTCCATAAGGATGATCAGCATCAGCATCAAGCGAACTGTATTTAGCGGCAAACAATACAACCCCGTCACTGATTAAGTCAGATAAGGAGTGCAAACCATCTGCGATTAATGCTTGTGAGCGACCATAGAAGCCAAAAACGAGTTTTATAATCGTTATAAAAATATTGCCTATCACACCAATCAGTGTGATATTGCGTATGGCAATATAACGTTCTTTTGAGGAAATCTTGTTATTTTCGAGCATGTTGAATATTTTTTTCGATGAAAAGGATATGGAGTACAACGCTTTAGCTTTGTCGTTTGGAATACAAAGCTAAAGCGTTGTACTCCAATAGACAAAGCTGTTAATTACCCTACTATTTTAACGACATCATTCTTGATTTTTTCCTTAAATTTCTCCTGTTCCTCAATATTTTCTATTTCTGGTGCGATCACTTCAAGCATGGCAAAAACATCCCCCACTGTTTCGAGATGACCTACTTTTTCAATGTATTCATCACACACAATGATGGCAATAGGACCAATATAAGTCGCCAGTCCCTTTTTGATGTATTTTATGATCGCTTTGATATTGGATGGCACTTGTGTCGTGGAAATATCATCATCTCCATAGAGCAACTGAAAAATTTCTTCAGTACTGGGCAACGAGATTTCTTGAGTGGTTTCAAAAATGCCTTCGGCAAATTCTAATTTACCCGATTTTATCGTTTTAATAAATGAAATTGCATCATAGCCACGGTGTTTAACATCAAAAACCAAGCAAATAATTTGTCCTTCATTTAAGACAATTCGCACAACATGACTATCATCAGAGGTAATAAAGATCGTACCTGTTCGTTTTTCTAATGATAAACGACGTATTTCTGCTATCAATTTAGAATACGTTAACTGTAATCTCGTACCCATAATAGATTAAGTCCTTGATTTTTTACGTAATTTTTGAAAAGATATGACCATACTGATTCGCATTCGTTCAAACGCTTGGGCTAATTGACCGATTTCACTCTTATCCTTCACTTCGACAGGATTGTCAATCAGTTCACCTTTACTGATCGCATCAGCAATGTAGGTTAAATGTTCAATTGGTCCTGTGATTTTTCTACTAAACAGTAGAGCAACAATAAAAGCCGCCAACACTGCAAATATAATAATAACAATAAATGTCATACGAAATTCCCTGACACTTTTGAGAATCTTATCGGACTCACGTTGGACAATCAAAATCCAGTCATCAGTAGAACCAGGAACGGAAAACCGCAAATGAAAAAGGGTTAATGCATCAGTGCTTATTGTATCATTGATACCACGAATGTATTTTGCTAATTCAGAATATTCCTTTTCTAAATTATAACTGGTGTCTAAATCGTTAGGGCTTCCCCAACGTTTTTGGAGATCAGGATGATGAGCAAAATAACCGTCTTGAGTGACTAGCCGTACATCGTCTAATGCTTTTAGAAATTGATTTGCATCAATATTCATTATCATAATTCCTGCCTTATAATTATAATCGTCATAAAGATTAACGGCATAACGAATAACAGGCTTATGGGGAAGCTCAATCTCTCCCCTTTCGCGATTTAAATCTAAGGGAGAAACAAATAGTCGGTTACTTGATAAGCGCATGGTTTCTTTAAAATAGTAACGATCTGACTTATTTTGCAACTTGTCGCTATTAACAATCCAGCTTCGTAAACCACTTGAATCTATCCTAACGATTTCTTGCCCAGTTTCGTCAAGATAGCGGATTTGATAATAAATACGACGATTGCGAGAAAAAGCAAGAAATTCTCTTTCCAAGTCTTGTCGCTTTTGCTCTAGCGCAGGTTGAACATCTTGTGACGTCTTATACTCTAAATCAGATTCTGCCAATTCATCTGGTGTCGCCTGATTTAAAAAATTCCCGATGCCATGCAATTTCAAGTAATCCATCATCAAGGGCGATTGCCTCAAAAATAAGAGATCACCCTTAACAGCCGACAAAAAAGACGTGATATTATTTGCCAGCGTTCCTGCCTGTGCTATTTGCGTTGTCAGTGCCTGCGCCCGTAAGCTTTTACTTGAAACCTGTATGGCGTAAATACCTGTTATGAGTGCTGGAATTAGGGTAACAATAAAAAACATGATGATTAATCTTGTTCGTAGTTTGTGAATAATTTTCATAAAATGCTGTTAATTAATGGTGAATGGTGAATGGTGAATGGTTTCGAGGTTTGAGTTTTTTGAAAAAAAACTCAAACCTCAAATGGTGAATAATGAATGTCTCAATTTTTTCTTTAAACGTAACTACTCAGCCTTGAAATGTGAATGGAGTACAACGCTTCAGCTTTGTGCGT
>JAGLHR010000309.1 GCA_023143415.1 Thiomargarita sp.
CTTCCTCATTAAAAAAGTGGTGTGCACTAACGGTGCAACGGCCTACATGGCTGATTCGTCACCCAACAGATTGTATTTCATTGTATAAATCAGCGACCGTTTTGTTCCCGAACAATTCCTGTTTCATTTCTAAGTAATCCGTTTGACTCGACAAATTTTCTCGGATAAAAAAAGCGGTTTTCGTTAAACCTAAGTGGTTGACCAGTATTTGTACCGCTTCGTCTTTGACAGATTCACTGCGAGGAACAACTAATTTTAATGGTTTAGCTGGGATCATTTTTTCGCCTCTTGTAAAAATTTCATGGTAAAAATAACCGGATTGATCACAGAGAGATTTCCTTTATATCTCTTAATCATTCTATCATCACAAGTAATAAGCGCATCTACTTGTAATTGTTCTGCATAAGCTAAGTGTAGTGCATCTACACCTTTTATGCCATACTGTTGTTCTATTTCTTCAGCCCGTTTTAAAGTATTTTTATCACCCGATTCAAATACCGTGGCTTTTTGGAGAACCTGATCGACAAACATCCTTCTTTCATCGTATGGATTTTGAGATTTTTCAAAAGTTAAAGCACTAGAGGAAACGATTTCTATGAAATGGTTTTCTATTAGCATAAAAATGAGCAACATTGATGATGACTCAAGATAAATCCTGGCTTGTGTTTGATCATCAAAAATCCGATTTAAAGCACTACTATCCAGATAAACTGTCATATGATTAATATTTTTTTGTTCAATGGTTCGGACCGTTTTTAAAAATTAGTCATGTAGGGTGGGCAAAGTCCTTTTCTTGCCCACCTTCCTCATTAAAAAAGTGGTGTGCACCAAAGTTGCCCACCCTACATGGCTTCAACCTCAATATTCCCACGAGAGACAATTGTATTATACAGACGAGACAAGTAATTTTTCAGCATGAGATATTTTGACTAATTGAGAACCCAATTGAGGTATTTTAGCTATTTTAGATTCTAATTCTTGTTTGGCTTCCAGATACAATTCGTATCGTCCAGCCCACTTGATGAAAGGTAAAGCATCTCCCATTTCGCCCCGCATAAAACGGGCATAAAATATCTCACTCACCAATTGATGTTCTTGTTCAAAAGCGACTAACTCGCGGAGTAAGTTGAAAAGGTCATTGATGGTTGAATGACGTTTTTCCGTCTGTTCTAACCACTTTTTAAAATCATTGGGATTGGGCAAGTCTTTTTGGGTAAGGGTTATTTTTGCCAATCATTCACCTTTTTGTTTAAATATCGTTAATCTTGTGTTGCAAGCGTCGGTTCAATGCCATTACTATAGTTAAGGGCTTCCACGCGCAATTACCCCCTGGGATATTTGAGGAAAAGGGACAAACCCCGTTTTTCCCTTTCAAATAAATGGTGGGTTTTACTACCATCCTACGCTCGCTATTCAATCTCAAACTCAGTATAACAGATTAACGCAATAAACAACCACTTAAACAATCCCTTCATTGAAATCTCATCGTTGATCTCGCTTCGCTCGTTACTTTGTTTCCATAAAAAAAGCCCCAAATCAAACGACTTGAGGCTTTAAGTTGATTTGGAGAAGAGGTGTTTTGAGGTTTTACTTTTTTGCCCGTCAGTGCCGTTGCAACAAAAAGACGTTGCCCATTCTACATGGTTTTTGATAAACATTTTGCACAGGCGGGATTTAATCTCTTACAACCATAGCGAGCGTAGAGTAACGAGAAAAAGGATAATTCGATTACGGAGTGGTGGATTTAGATAGCCATTGAAAATGAGGAAGGCTGAAAAAGTTTGGTGACTTTAAAAGCGTTCCAATAACCTTTTGCTGGAATAGCAAACAAGGCGAGATATAATCTCGCATTTTTTTATTATCATTTTAACGAAGATGTTTTCCTCGTTCTCATCCAGTGTGTGAATACTGATGGCGACGCTCCCGCGTCGAGAATACATCACGTTTTAGCGTTGAATTTCTTTTATAAGGTGTGACGCAGGCGCATTACGATATTCACAACGAAGACGTTGGGAACGAGAAAAAAAGACTGGGGCTTCTTTAGGGATTTGCAGGGCGAATGATTTTTATTGATTGATTATAATTTGAAGGGGTATTTTAATGGATGCAGTAACGGTTAATCACGCGACATAAAACCTAAATCTTATGATAGGGCAAGTTATTGCTAATGTTGAACCGACTATTATTTGTGCGGAACGTTGCAGAAGGCATTCCCAACGAGGACGTTGGGAACGAGAGAATATCAGATCAAAAAAACGCTTGACATTCTTTAAAATATCATTAGAAGAAGTCGTTACATTAATTTTTCTAACGAATCGCAAAAAAGCTTGAGACTTTCATTTAATTTGACATATCTCATCAAGTCTTTTTTTCTTCCAAATTTCTTACTTAATTTGTCGAATTTCTCTAATTTATTATCGTTCTTTAAAATTTTGTTTTTATCTTTTTCTGAAAATTTTTCGTTTAACACTTTATCTAGTGTCATTTTAGGATCATTATGCCTACAAGTATCACCTTTTTTATTGGTATAAATAGTCAGTACCCAAGCTTCGGTTTCTTCTATAGCAATGGCATAAAAAATTTGCTCACTGAACTGATTTTCTAACCATTCATTGATCTTATCAACAACATTATTTCGTAGAACCCTTGAGTAATCAGGATTAGCATGTTTCTTAGGTCTTTTAACTTCATAGTTTATTTCTTCTACCTCTGCGGTATCTATTTGGAGAATAATATATCTTTCCTCTTCAACACTGAAAAAATCGGCTAACTTTTTCTTTTCAAGACACGCTTGCTTAACAAGTACCCAATTACTAAACTGCTCCTTTGACATATTATGAAGATCCGTTTCATCGAAATCTAATTCAGGCTGTAAATACATAATATCAGATGTATCAATGGATATTTTTCCTTTAAGAATATTACGGATTACCGCTAAATCACTTTTCCCTTCTGCAATAATTCCTATATACATGAAAATTCCCCATCATTAATTATCTGCTCAGAAATTTGTTGGTAATCCTCCCAAATATCCTCGCATCCACATCTCAGATAGTTTTAATTTTTCATCTGATTTCGGCTTTAATCGTATAGGTTTTGTCCGTGTTTTTCCATCATCATTTCTGGAAACGACAAAAAGTTTTTGTTCATCGTCTTGTAAATTTAGCCCATCTAAAAGAGAGGGGTTATGGGTTGTTATCAGTGCCTGTTTATCATTTTTTTTTGCCAGTTGAATTAACTCTTTGAGTAATGTACGACAAATTCTTGGGTTTAGATAAGTCTCAATGTTATCAATGGCGAAAAGAGAAGGCGTTTTATGGCTTATAAATAGAGCCAAATAAAACAAAACATGTACTATACCATCATTGGCATTTTCAGCAGAAAAGACATTATTCTTTTTTTGCATGAATTTATCTTTGAAATATAAAATAGAATGACTTCTGCCTAACTTATAACCTTTAAATTTTAACGAGTCTTTCTTATCAGTAAATGTTTCTTCAAGCCAAGAAATGAGGTAGTTATATTTTTGAAGTTGTTTCCATTCTGGTTCTGTAAATTCGGAAAGCAAAATATCCAAACCTTCCCCATTAATACCTAACGGTATCCGGTTACTCTTTGAACTAAACCCTTTCAAAGCGTCAGTATTTAAGTTAAATATTAAATATTCGGTTAATTGCTTTATATCATGAACAATCCAAGGTTCGGTTATTATCCGTTCTTTATGATTAACATTATGACGTATTTCTGTTTTATCAATGAAATATAGCCGAGATTCATCTTTCCATACGGCATAAATATTCTTATCATCATCACAAGATAAAATGGACGGAATCTCAAACTTTGTCTCATTATTTCCTTGAAGTGCTAAGTTAATAATAATTTTTTGTTGTTGTCGTATTCCAGTAAATGAGCTAAACGTTAGGTTAGGTCTCGCAATCCTTATCCCTCTATTGATTAAACCTTCTACATCCAGAACGAGGGCTTTGGAAGCACTTGCCATAGCTAAGGTTTCTAAAATGTTGGTTTTGCCACATCCATTATCGCCAATAAAAATATTAATCCGACTTAATTCAATAGTCGCTTTTTGGATGGATTTGTAATTTTCAATTGTTAATGTTTTTAACATATTCTTCACTCGAATTTGTGATTTTCCATTGACTTATGTGCTTTTTACGTTATAACTCATCTTGTCTGCAAACTAATAATATTATAACACGAAAACCTTAAAGACGTTGCCCACCCTACATGGCTTTTGATAAACATTTTGCACAGGCGGGATTTAATCTCTTACAACCATAGCGAGCGTAGAGTAACGAGAAAAAGGATAACTTGATTACGGAGTGGTGGATTTAGATAGCCATTGAAAATGAGGATAGCTGAAAAAGTTTGGTGACTTTAAAAGCGTTCCAATAACCTTTTGCTGAAATAGCAAACAAGGCGAGAGTCATGTAGGGTGGGCAAAGTCCTTTTCGTGCAACGGCTTCCTCATTAAAAAAGTGGTGTGC
>JAGLHR010000031.1 GCA_023143415.1 Thiomargarita sp.
ACCTCGAACTCCATTTTCAAAAAAAATCAACTCTTAATTCGCATTCTTCATAATTCATTCATAATTAAACAAAATGCCTTATAATACTATTCGTCTATTTGATCTTGATTTTGTCTCCGCAGAGAATCATGCCGATTTTTTTGATGATATCATGGATTATCGAAACAATCCTGATTACGAGCATAAAAAGCCCTTTATCATTACACCGAATGCTGAGCAAGTCGTCAAATTAGATCAACCGCAACATCACGCTTTAAAAGAACAACTTAGCCAAGCCTTATTCATTTTACCTGATGGGCAAGCCATCATTTTGTTTAGCAAGTTGGCACGCAAGCCGTTGAAAAATAAGTTAACCGGCAGTGATTTATTTCCTCTCCTGTGGCAACGGGCTAAAAAAAACAGGCAACGAATTTTAGTGATTGTCAGTGAAGAAGCGGTTGGCGTGAAATTAAAACAGGATTACGATAACATCATGTACTATACGCCGCCTTTTTTTAGCGTTGATAGTCCATTGTTCGATAAAGTCTGTTTGGATAATTTTAAGACGATAAAGGATTTTAAGCCAGAATATGTGATTATCGGCATCGGATTTCCTAAACAAGAATTTTTGGGTTTAGCCCTTTACCAAAAATTAAAAGAGGATAACATTCCAACCCCTTTATTTTTATTTTTGGGTGCCTCTGCTGACTATTATGTTGGTACGAAGAAAAGAGCACCACGTCTTTTACAAAAGATGGGATTAGAATGGTTACATCGGCTCGTTTTAGAACCAAAAATAAGGTGGCGAAGATATATTCTTGGCATCGGACCACTTTTTATGTTATATATGAAGGAATTGAGAAAGGAATTTTCCAAAAACAAATAATGGTGAATGGTGAATTATGAATGGTTTCGAGGCGAAAGTTTTTTCTTTAAACTCAATGATCAAGTTTTTTGTAAATCATTGATTTTTAAAGAAATATTTTTTAGGGCTTAATAATGAATTTCTTTAAAAATCAATGAGTTGTGTATTTTACCACTCAAAAATTGATTGTTCTAAAGTAAAGCCAAATAACATCAAAAACTTGAACATCAAGTTAAAAAAACTTTCGCCGAAGAATGATGAACCATTCACCATTCGAGGTTTGAGTTTTTTGAAAAAAAACTCAAACCTCGAAACCATTAATCATTCACCATTTACCATTTACCATTAATCATTCACCATTAATCATTAATTATGCAACCAATGCTTAATATTGCGGTACGAGCGGCGCGACGCGCTGGTGCCTTCATCGTTCGTTCCATTGAGAAACGTCAAAGTTTACATATAGAAACGAAAGCACGAAATGATTTTGTAAGCGAAGTCGATAGACAAGCTGAAGCAATTATCATCGACAACTTGCGAAGAGCTTTTCCTAGTCATGCCATTCTTGCTGAAGAAAGTGGCGCACAGTCTGGTGATGATTATCAATGGGTGATAGATCCACTGGATGGCACCACTAATTTTTTACAAGGGCATCCACAATTTAGCGTGTCTATCGCTTTGAAATATCGGGGGCGTTTAGAACAAGCCGTCGTTTATGATCCCCTACGTGGTGATTTATATACTGCTTCACAGGGCAGAGGGACTTTATTTAATGATCATCGTGTGCGCGTGACAGGTTTAAAATCTCTTGATGGTGCATTGCTAGGTACGGGTTTTCCGTTCAGAAAAAAGCATCACATAGACTGCTACTTGGACACTTTTAAAGCTTTACTCTCTTCTGATATTTCAGATGTTCGTCGAGCCGGATCAGCAGCACTTGATTTGGCTTATGTTGCAGCAGGGCGATTAGATGGTTTTTGGGAAATTGGTTTAAGCGAATGGGATATGGCGGCTGGCGTTTTATTAATCCAAGAAGCGGGCGGCTTAGTCAGCGACTTTGGCGGGGGAAATGATTATATGAAAACAGGCAATATCATCGCAGGTAGCCCAAAAGTATTTGAGGGCATATTGCAAACGATTCAGCCACATTTGTCTGACGCTTTAAAAAAATAAAATTGGCCAATATCAAAGTAGGTATAAACCTGTCAGGTTTGGTTTTTAGTTGGACAAACATCAATTTTAGATAGAATAAAGAGGAATTTCAACATGGCACTAACACTCTCCGAAAAAGCCGCAAAACATATCCAAAAAAGTCTCAATAATCGGAACA
Organism: Thiomargarita sp.; assembly: GCA_023143415.1. Classification (GTDB taxonomy): domain Bacteria; phylum Pseudomonadota; class Gammaproteobacteria; order Beggiatoales; family Beggiatoaceae; genus QNES01. The sequence goes on from JAGLHR010000031.1 coordinate 2,175, forward strand.
AAGGTATCGGCTTACGTCTTGGCGTGAAAACGTCGGGCTGTTCAGGCATGGCTTACATCATGGAATTTGCCGATGAGATTGAAGAAGATGATCAGGTGTTTGAATCACAAGGCGTTAAAATTGTCGTTGATCCAAAAAGCCTCGTTCATCTTGATGGCACCGAACTTGATTATGTGCGAGAGGGGTTAAATGAAGGTTTTAAATTCAACAATCCCAACATTAAAGATCAATGTGGTTGTGGTGAAAGTTTTAATGTCTGATTAGGAATGTGCATCAAATCGTTTCGAGGTTTCCGTTTTTTTAAGCGGAAACCTCGAATACCTGACAGGTTTTAAAAACCTGTCAGGTTTGATGCAGCATTGTCGAAGTGATTTCATTTTCGAGGTTTTCGTTTTTCTTCAAAAAACGAAAACCTCGAAACGTTCCTTAATAAGTAAGGGAGAAGCGTGAAAATAATATACCCATAGAGAAACCAAACTTCGATGTTCAAGTTTTGTCTTTCAAAAAAACTTGAACTTTGAATTCAAAAAATGGTGTAACTACTCAGGGCAACCATAAAGGATTGCCCCTACAATATTATTCTTATGTCGAGTGACGAAAAGATTCTTATGTCGTAGGCTGCACCCCCTTGTGGTTGCCCTGATTATGTCGTAGGGGCAATCCCTTGTGGTTGCCCTGAGTACAAAATGGTAAGTATTTTATTTCACCGCAACTCCCTAATGGTGCCTGTTTAAGGAAGGGAGCGTGAAACGCACCCTTTGTTTACCTAAGTTTAAGGCACTTGAAACGCACAAAATGCTGCTAACACCTGTTTAATATCTCTTGGATCGGTAAGAATTCTTCTCCTTTGGACGTGCCTGATTCACCTTGAGTTCTCGATTATTCAGAGTACTTCCATTGAGGACCTTGATTGCCTCTTCTGCATCTACCTGTTTTGTCATTTCAACAAAAGCAAACCCTTTTGATTGCCCTGTCAATTTATCGGTTATCATGTTGACATTAGAGACTTCGCCATATTCAGCAAAACGTTCTTGCAGCTCATCTTCTGTCACATTATAAGGCAAGTTACCAACATATATATTCATCTATACTTTCTCTTTACTGTGCTTTGAATCAAAAAACACTATCGAATAAGCGCACAAATTAGACAATAGTGAACAGCCATTAATGGCTAATTCTGTATTATCATTTTAATACTCATTTTACTTGCTCGAATTTTAAAAGTCAAGTTTTTTTGGTAGTTGAATGATAAAAAAGCAATCCCATTACTCCGCATAAACGTCGTTATAAAAGTTTATTTCAACCTGAGTTTCGATTACCCGCATCTGTTGAATTTTGACATTTTCAAAATTCTTGAACGTTATTGTTTTTTTTAAGTTGAATCAATTAGTTATGTGATTTTTCCCGTACAACGTTTTCAAAAAACGGAAACCTCGAACTGATTTAAAAGTATTTTAGAGCATTAGAATTGCTGTACTAACGGAATTGACGTATCGTGGCAAGAATCTGCACAGAAGCCAGCAACAAAGCAAAACCGAGTGTCCAAGGATACAATGCTTTAGTCGGACGAAAAAACTGTGTTGCTTGCTCAATCGGTTCAAGTTCATCTAACAGATCGTAAATTTTTTCTAATTCAGCCGTGTCGCGAGCGCGAAAATAACGCCCTCCTGTTTTTTCTGCAATCGTTCTCAGGGCTTTTTCGTCCAAATCAGCGGAAGGATTAACACGTCTCATACCGAAAAAGTCTTTGACAACCATTTCATCTGCACCAATACCGATAGTATATATTCTCAATTTTTCCTTAGCTGCCAATTCTGCCGCTTTTATCGGTTCAATTTCACCGGCTGTATTAGCCCCATCTGTGAGTAAAATCAATACCCGACTCTCTGTTTCTTGCCGCCGCAAGCGTTTTACCGCAAGCCCAATGGCATCACCAATGGCTGTTTTTTTTCCGGCTAAACCAATGGCTGATTCATATAATAAAGTTTGTACTGTCTTACGATCAAAAGTCAATGGGGTTTGTAAATAGGCTTGTTCGCCAAACAGAATCAGTCCCAATCTATCACCGACACGGTGTTCAATGAATTGACCAGCTACCCATTTTGTTGCAGTGAGACGATCAACGGTTTTGCCTTCAATGCGAAAATCTTCATATTGCATACTACCTGATAAATCGACAGCCATCATCAAATCTCGCCCACTGATAGGTAATTCAATGGGTTCTCCCCACCATTGTGGGCGGGCTGCGGCAATAACCAGTAGTATCCAAGCGAATGTCGCTATCCATAATGGCCATTTTTTTACGGCATGGCGTTCCATATCGCCAAATTGTTGAAAATCTTCAATAAAAGGAATACGCAATGCGGCGTTTTCAACGAGGGTAACAGGAGTTAATAGGTATCTGAATAATAAGGGTAAGGGTAAGATTAAAAATATCCAAGGCCATTCAAAATGAATCATAAGAATACCCCGATTTTAGGCACGTACTAAACTGGCTTCAACTTGAGTGCGAATCTCACGTCCAACTAGCGTGTCAATCAGTTCTAAAGCAAAATCCATCGCGGTGCCAGGACCTCTTGATGTGATGATGTTTCCATCTTTAAGAACGGGAACATCTTTGAATTGCATATCAGGCACTTCCATATTTTCCAAAACGCCAGGATAACTGGTGGCTGATTTATTAGCTAATAAACCCGCATTCGCTAACACCTTTGGGGCTGCACAAATCGCTGCAATAGGTTTACCCTGTTGCGCCATTTCTTTGAGTAACTGATGAATACGGGGATCATTGTTAAGATGATCAGCGCCGGGCAAACCGCCTGGTAAGACGATCATATCAAGGCTTTGTTTAACCGCATGTTCTAACGTTGTGTCTGGTATCAACATAACGCCGCGACTGGCTTTAACCGGTTTTTCATCCAATCCTGCTGTAATAACAGTAATGCCGGCACGACGTAACAGATCAATAATGGTGATGGCTTCAAGTTCTTCACAACCTTGAGCAAGGGGAACGAGAACAGTTTTCATATCAGTTTTCCGTTGAATGATGAATAATGAATAATGGTGAATTATTGTAACTACTCAGGGCAACAACAAGGGATTGCCCCTACATCATAG
>JAGLHR010000310.1 GCA_023143415.1 Thiomargarita sp.
GGTTGCCCTGAGTCGTTACAAATATTGACTTTAAAAATCCAAGAAAAGTTACCCCTGTGCGAGTAAGCGAGCCATTAATAATTCTTCTACTCCATTTAGCAATTGGCGAATACTATCAGTATTCCCTGGATCAATACCATCATCTCTTTGTCGCGCTTCCACAGGGAGAGCATTTCTAAGAAAACGAAATTCACTCGTTAAGGCTTCTAAAGAATCACCATCTTGGGGCAAAGTTCGCAAAAAATTGCTCAATTCCTCAAGTGGACCATCATCTTGCACTGTATTAATAGAAAGAGGCTGAGTTTGTAAGCTGATTTTTTCCACCCAGACATTCCCTAAGCCAGCATCAGTAGCAACCGCACGAATTTCATTAACCCAACGATCCGAATGGCTATGTAATTCATTATGTACAGGACATGTGCCTTCAATGATAACACGTAAGGCTAATGGCCTTCCATCCGCCTTTTTTGTCGCCAGCGTCACCGCTTCACGCACTCTATCAATAATATCATCTGCCTGAGTCACATCGTTGACTTTCAATTGACAAACTTCCCAACGCAACACATCTAGGGGAACATGGGTCAGGCTGGTTTTTCCATTTTTCACCTGAACGAGAGTACAACCTTTTTCTCCCGTTTCACGGGCATGTCGCCCTTGTAAGTTGCCTGAAAAAACAACATAAGGATTTTCATGGAGGACTTCACGTTTATGAACATGTCCAAGTGCCCAATAATTATAACCATGTGATAATAAGCCAGGCATCGTACATGGGGCATAAGAGGCATGGCCTTCATGACCATTTAAAGAAGTATGAAGTAAACCAATATTAAAATAGCCGGGAAGGGCATTGGGATAGGCTGCACTAATATCATCAGTCATGGCTCTTTTGGCAAAGCTTTGTCCATGTATGGCTACGCCCAATTTTTCTAGCGTTTTCGTTTCAGGTTGACGATAACTCAATTCTGTCACATTATCAGGCAATCGTAATTGCCGTGTAATCGTATTACCGGCATCATGGTTGCCAAGTACCATGAAAACGGGAATATCTGCTTCGCGCAAACGGCTCATTTGTTGATTAAAAAATAACCCTGTATTATAGTCTTTCCAATCAACATCATATAAATCACCCGCTAACAAGACAAAGTCAACTTCTTTATTGCAAGCCAGATCAATCAAATTAATAAAAGCTCTCCGTGTTGCACTTTGCATTTGTTCAACAGGTGCGCCTTCATAACGAGCCAACCCTCGAAGGGGACTGTCTAAATGAATATCAGCAGCATGAATAAATTTCATATCACTTATTCCTTATTAAAAGACTTTATAATCAGGATATATGAAGATTAAATTTAATGCAAGAAGCAAGAACAAATATTTTATGATTTATTCTCGTATTCTTGTTCCCAAACAGAGTTATTCTCGTTATTCTCGTATTCTCGTTCCCAAACTCTGTTTGGGAATGCCTTCCTCGACGCTCCGCGTCGAACCGTTCTCGTTCCCTTCGAGGTTTAAGTTTTCTCGTTCCCATCTCTATCACCATTGGAAAAGCAGTGAATATGCCATTGCACAGCCAATTTGGCAAAATTTTACTTGACATTATAATGAATTTTTTGATAACCACAATTTTTTTGGTAGTTCTTAATAATTTTCTTTAAAACTCGAACAGGCACCAGTTTTTCGTCTTTTAACAATAACTACAAGGATTGTATATAAGAAAGGATTAAAAACGTTAACGACAAGGATTGTATATAATATTCGAGGTTTGAGTTTTTTGAAGAAAAACTCAAACCTCGAATGGATTAAAAACGTTAACGACAAGGTTGGAGACAATTCGAGGCTAAAGTTTTTCTTCAAAAAACTTTAGCCTCAAATGGATTAAAACCAAGCATCACCTCGATCTAATCCTTTCTTATATACAATCCTTGTAGTTATTGTTTTGGAGTAACGAGAAAACTTAATCATTTTCTAAAAAGGAGCATTTATGACACATAAAATCTCTCGACCTCCATCATGGCACCCCATTTTCTTAAGGGCTGCCCTGGTGACATTTGGCCTCTCTTCAGGGGCTTATGCACAAACCCCAGCACAATGCGACCTCGTTTATGCTGTTCATGATCAAGGGATCCAAGATAGCCAAATTTTCACCTACAATTTGACTGATGACCGTTTTAACTCATTAGGGCCCTTGCATGTTGATTCGGATATTGAAGGATTGGATGTACATCCCCACACACGCATTTTATATGCTTGCTCTGGTCAACATGAGGCGCAATTATACACCGTCGATGCCCTTTCTGGGACATTATCACTGGTTGGTGATATCGGCTTTGATAACGTTAAAGGATTAGCCTTTCATCCCTCAGGGCAATTATGGGGTAGTTCCGATCAAGGCTTATTAAAAATTGATATTGACACTGGAGTTGGCACGGTTCTTGCTAATACGCCTCCAATTCTATCAATAGCCTCGCGTGGGATAACGAAGGGATTCAACTTTTCGCCACCACCAATACCCCTCCTAATGCAAGTACGCTCTGGGTGTACGACAACGGCTGGCGCATCGTCTGTGAAGGCTTACCCAAAAAAGTGGAAAGTCTGGAGACATTGCCTGATGGTTCTCTAATCTATGCTTTTCACCAAGATGCTAAGCTGGGCATTCATACGTTTGATGTCAACACCTGTCAAACGATCATCGAGTCTCGGATTGAGACACCTTATAATGACATCGAAGGTATTGCTTGGCCCGATTTTTCTTGCGACCTTTCCAATTTAGATTTCTTACGCGCATACCTTGAAAACCTTGACGGGGTAGAAAAGGTTGATATTCAGCCTTCGGGTGCGATTTCTGTCACCATGAATGGTGAAATTCATCAAAGTCAATTAGCTGAAACGGTCATACCTGGTACGCCACCCGTCTCAGAGCAACTGATAATGACCCCCATTGCGGATCAAAATGATGATGGAATTGATGACTTTCACATCACCTATCCCAGCGGCGATCAACAAATCATGTACTATCTTGGGGTAGAAACCGAGCCGCCTGATGAGTGTAAAAACTTAGTGGCTCCCCCTATTGATCCGACGGTGATTAGCATTCCCGCTTTGGTGACAAAATTTTTATACACGGGCTCCGATCCCATCCAAACAGGTGTTGCCCCCAGTACGATTAATCTTGAACAGGCTGCGACAATACGCGGTTCTGTGACCACAGTGAATGGTGAGCCATTATCCAATGTGATCATCACCATTAAAGGTCATCCTGAATATGGGCAAACGCTCACCACTTGTGATGGCACTTTTAATATGGCTGTCAATGGTAATGGCCCGCTAACCGTTAACTATCAAAAGACGGGCTATTTGCCTTTACAACGCACTGTCAAAACGGCCTGGCAAGAATACGCTTTGATAGATGGTATTGTCATGAACGAACTGGATCCGTTAGTCACGACGATTGACTTAACGGCCAATACCCCTATTCAAGTTGCACAGGGCAGTCTCGTCACCGATAGCGATGGTAGTCGCCAAGCGACGGTTCTGTTTCCACAGGGTATTCAGGCTTCGATGACTTTTCCCGACGGCAGCACGCAACCTTTAACTCAATTAGCCGTTCGCGCGACCGAATATACTGTCGGTGAAAATGGCCCCCAAGCCATGCCCGCACCCTTGCCCCCAACCAGTGCTTACACCTACGCCGTCGATCTCAGCGTTGATCAAGCCATCGCCGCTGGTGCCACACGAGTGGATTTCAGTCAACCAGTCCCCCTTTATGTCGACAATTTCCTTGATTTTCCTGTTGGCGGCATTGTGCCAATCGGTTGGTATGATTACACTCAGAGTATTTGGATTCCCTCTGATAATGGCCGCGTGATAGAAATTATTAGTATAAACAACGAGTTAGCGATATTGGATGTTGAAGGCAGCGGTCAAGCCGCCAGTCCCTCAGCCCTGGCTGAACTCGGCATAACCAAGGCTGAAAGACAACAGCTCGCCACTCTCTATACACCAGGTAAAAGTCTATGGCGTTCTCCTATTACTCACTTTACACCTTGGGATTGTAATTGGCCTTATGGTCCACCGGATGATGCGGAACGGCCTTCGGGAGACGAACCCAAAACCAAAGATGAAGATAATCCTGATGATCCTTGCGAACAAGCGGGTTGTATTATTGAGGCAGAAAGTCAAGTCTTGGGAGAAAGTCTCGGAGTCACGGGTACGCCCTTTACCTTAAACTATCGCAGTAACCGTGTACTGGGGTACAAAGCCCCTTATGCTTTAGAAATTCCTTTGCGCGGTGACTCAGTGCCAAGTAGTCTCAAGCAAATTGTGCTAGAGATAACCATTGCTGGAAGACGGTTTAAAGACCGTTTTTCATCCTCAACCAAAAGCACCACCTTTGTTTGGGATGGTTTAGATGCTTTTGATCGCCGTGTACAAGGCCGTCAAGAGGCCAAAGTGCGTATTGGTTATGTTTATGCTGTGGTTTATACTACTCCCTCCAAAGTTCGGCAAAGTTTCGCTCGGATTGGCAGAGGGCCTATTTCAGCCGGACGTAGGCAAGCTGATATCACGTTATGGAAGGAATACAGCAAAAGCCTTGGTGCCAAAAAAAGCCTTGGTGCGTGGTACCCAGTGGGAGTAGGGCTTGGCCATTTCAGTTTAAATATCCATCATGTTTATAACCCGATGACTCAGATTTTATATCAAGGAAATGGGAAACAGCGGCGTGCGAGCACAACGACTAATGCCGTTATTAACACGGTGGCTGGCAATGGAATTTGGGATTTCAGTGGTGATAGCGGATTAGCAACGGAAGCCAGTTTACACTATCCAAACCGTATCGCATTCGGCCCGGATGGCCGTTTGTATATTGCCGATTCAGATAATGACCGCATTCGCCGAGTAGATGGCGACGGCATTATTAACACGGTGGCTGGCAATGGAAATTGGGGTTTCAGTGGTGATGGTGATTTGGCAACGGAAGCCAGTTTATCCAGTCCAATAGGTATCGCCTTCGGCCCTGATGGCAGTTTGTATATTGCAGATTCATGGAATCACCGCATTCGCCGAGTGGATGTTGACGGCATTATTAATACGGTGGCTGGCGGCGATGGATATTGGGATTTCAGTGGTGATGGCGGATTGGCAACGGAAGCCTATTTATACTATCCAAGGGATATCGCATTTGGCCCTGATGGCAGTTTGTATATTGCAGATACTTATAATCACCGTATTCGCAGAGTGAATGTCGATGGCATTATTAATACGGTGGCAGGCTCTGATGAAGATTGGGGTTTCGATGGTGGTGATGGCGGATTAGCAACGGAAGCCAGTTTATTCTATCCACAGGGTATCGCATTCGGCCCTGATGGCCGTTTGTATATTGCAGAAATTAGTGATCGCATTCGCCGAGTGAGTGTCGATGGCATTATTAATACAATGGCCGGCAATGGAACTCGAGGTTTTAGTGGTGATGGCGGATTGGCAACGAAAGCCAGTTTATCCATTCCAAGCGATATCGCTTTCGGTCCTGATGGCAGTTTGTATATTGCAGATTCCTATAATGACCGCATTCGCCGAGTGGATATGGATGGCATTATTAATACGGTGGCTGGCAATGGAGAGATGGGTTTCAGTGGTGATGGCGATGGCGGATTGGCAACAAAAGCCAGTTTATCCCTTCCAAGCGGTATCACATTCTGCCCGGATGACCGTTTGTATATTGCAGACTCCCATAATGACCGCATTCGCCGAGTGGTACCTATTTTTCCAGAATTTGCTCTGGGTAATGTCTTTATTCCTTCAGAAAATGGTGCTTTACTCTATGAATTTGCTCATGATGGTCGCCATGTCAGTACTGCTGATAGTGTAACGGGTTCGCTTATTTACCGTTTTACTTACAATGAGAATGGCTATTTGGTCGAAATTAAAGACCTTGACGGCGATATCACGCGCATTGAACGAGAGGGTGATACCCCCGTGGCTATTGTGGCTCCAGATGGTCAGCGCACTACTTTGACCTTAGATGAGAATGATTATCTCAATTCCATCACCAATCCAGCGGGCGAAACTTATCAACTCAACTACACTGAATACGGTTTATTAACTGAGTTTATCAATCCGCGTGGGCATAAATCCACTTATCGCTATGAATTAGGCAAGTTGCTGGAAGACACTGATGCGGCTGGCGGTGGCTGGACATTAGCACGTACAGACCATCCAGAAGGCGGTTATACAAGCACCATGACCTCTAAAGAAGGTCGTGTCACCCGTTATCAGGTGAAACCACAAACCAATGGTGAGCTATTACGAGTCAACACGTCTCCCGATGGCACAGTGACCCAAACGCTTATCAAGACCAATGGCGAAACCGTGATGACCAGTCCTGATGGGACCGAAATCCTGTCAAAACAAGGACCCGATCCCCGTTTTGGTATGCAAGCCCCCGTCACGGAAAAAATGACCATCACTACGCCCAATGGGTTAAGTGCTTTGGTGACGACAGAGAAAACCGCCGAACTCACTGATGCCAACCCATTAAGCGTTGAAAAACTGACTACTAAAGTCACCAGCAATGGTCGTACCAGCACGGGCGTTTATGATGCGGCGAGCAAAACGGCAACGGCCACCAGTGCTGAGGGCAGAGAAAGCAAATCATTCTTTGATGACAAAGGGCGAGTGATTAAAGAAGAAGTGCCGGGCTTGGCAAATGTCTATTATCGTTATGATAGTCGAGGCCGTTTGACTCAAATCGCTGAAGGCGAAGATGATGAAGCGCGGACGGCTTTGATTAGCTATGATGATAAGGGCTATCTCAACCAGTTGACTGATGCGCTTGGACGTGTCGCAACATTCAGTTATGATGCCGTTGGTCGAGTGACGACTCAAATCTTGCCCGATGGTCGGCAAATTCATTACAACTATGACCAAAATGGCAATGTGGCTGCCATTACGCCCCCAAGTAGGCCTGTGCATGGTTTTGATTACACTGAAGTTGATTTGCAAAAACAATACACGCCACCAACACTTAATGACGTGCCTCAACCGCAGACGCAATATGAGTACAATCTGGATAAACAACTGATCCAAATTCGTCGCCCTGATGGCCAAGTAATTGATTTAGTTTATGATTATATAAAAAAACGTCTCAATCGGATGGATTTGCCAAATGACAAATCGCTCAATTATGCCTACAATGCCTTAACAGGCAAACTGGAAATGATTACTGCCCCAGATGGCAGTATCTTGAGCTATACTTATGATGGTTCATTAGTGTTATCAGAAATCTGGGGCAATGGCGATATCACTGGCACATTGAGTCTTGACTATAATAACGACTTCCGTGTAACGGCAATCAGTGTCAATAGTAATCCTGTTAATTATCAATACGATAATGACGGTTTGCTCACTAATGCTGGTGATTTAAGCCTAACTCACCACGGGCAAAATGGCTTACTCGAAGCGACACAATTGGGCAATATCGCTACCCAACGCGCCCATAATACTTTCGGTGAAATGGCGAGTGAAACAGCGACTTATAATAGCAACCCACTTTACCACACCTTCTACCAGCGCGATCAATTGGGGCGGATTACCCAAAAGGCGGAAACCCTTGAGGGCATAACTACCACAATAGATTATCGCTATGATGTAGCAGGGCGTTTAGTTGAAGTCAAACAAGATGGTATGATCACAGAGGCTTATACTTACGATGAGAATGGCAATCGTTTAAGTGCTGACACCAGCAATGGTTTAGTCAATGGTCTTTATGATGAGCAAGATCGTTTATCTCAATATGGCAATGCCACCTACACTTATACCGATAATGGTGAATTACGCCATAAAGACGACAATGGCCAACTCACGGAATATCATTATGATGTGCTTGGTAATCTACGCTCAGTCCAATTGCCTGATGGCAAACAGATTGAATATGTGATTGATGCTCGAAATCGCCGCATTGGTAAAAAGGTAAACGGTGTTTTAACTCAGGGCTTCTTGTATCAAGGTCGCCTCAATCCTGTTGCTGAATTGGATGGTGATGGCAATGTGGTGTCAAGGTTCGTTTATGGTTCTAAAGGCAACGTGCCTGATTATATGCTCAAAGAGGGTAAGACTTACCGTATTTTGAGTGATCATTTGGGTAGTCCAAAACTTGTGGTTGATATCAGTGATGGTTCTGTTGCCCAAAGAATTGACTACGATGCGTTTGGGAATGTCACCCTTGATTCTAATCCGGGGTTTCAGCCGTTTGGGTTTGCTGGGGGGATTTATGATTTGGATACCCAGTTGACTCAGTTTGGCACACGGGATTATGATGCACAAACTGGAAAATGGACTGCCAAGGACTTGATTTTGTTTGCGGGAGGGGATACGAACCTTTATGGGTATGTTTTAAATAACCCAATTAATTTTACCGATTCCAATGGTCTTATTTTAGACACATTTTGGGATGTCGGCAACGTTATCTATGACGTTTGGAATGGTAACTGGGGTGATGCTGCGGTTGATGCCGTGGCGATGTGTATCCCAGGTATTCCGGCTGGGATTACTAAGTTACGTGAAGTTACAAAGGGTGCCGACATTACAGAAGACATCATTAAGGCTACACTCAAAAACGATAAGACTATGGCTTCGCAAGACGCTGTATCTTTAAAAGAAGTTCAGAAATATTACGACAAGTTGTCTGATTCGCCTGCACCAAATATTAAGATGGATGGTAATGTAATTACCGATGGTCATCACAGATACATTGCTGGGAAAATTCAAGGCGAATTACCAGGTGTAGATGGTGGTGTTTTGACTCCGGCAAAAGCAGCTAAAGTGAAACCTATTTCTGGAATAAAAATTTATTAATGACAGGTGATTCTGTTGATTACGATTAGTTTTGAAACGGGTGAAACCCTAGATATCAATGAGAACACGCTACGAGGTAGCGTGCTTTCCGGCTATGATTTTCATCGCGCAATTTTTGATGGCCTTGATTTGGAATCGGCGGATTTTAGATCATCGAAATTAAGAGGTACGTCATTGAGAAATATCAACGCCTGCTTTGCTGATTTCAGTGGTGTTCCCTTAATGACTTCAGATTTTTTCGGTGCAAATTTAATGGGATCGAAATTTGTAAATTCCGAAACAATGTACACGGATTTTAGCAATGCAAATTTATATAAATCTGATATGACTAACGCCAATATAACAGGCGCTATTTTCAAAGGTGCTCATTTAGAAGGGGCGCTGTTGTTGTGTCAGCAGTTGGATAAGGCGCGGTTAAATGGTGCTTTTTATGATGTTTCAACAGTTTGGCCTGAAGGCTTTGACCCAACATCGAAAGGCGCAATCCTTATCTCTGCGTAGCTGATTATTCTGACTATAACGGATTCTGTTGATAATCAATTCAATAGGTTACGTTTACGCATCATGAGAAACGGCTCGCCTAAAAAAGCATCAGTACCATTGTTCACAATAGCCTCCCTATTATATTGATATGGTATAAAACGTTATCAACAGAAAACGGTAGATTCAGGATTATTTCTTTAATTCTTCTTCATAGTCATTTAACTGCCTTGATGAGCAAGAATTGGGGTGAACTTGAATTAAGTTTCTCCACTCATTGATGTTCATGTCATCGATCATAACTTGTGGCTTTGGAAGAAAGCCGATGAATATAGTTTCTATGCCGAATTCAGCAGCACTATTGCGAGCATATTCAGCGCCACCAGAACTCCAGCAATATAGTTCGGCACCTTGTTGGTATAGTTTTTTAAGATGCTTAATGGTTGCCAGTATAGGAATACGCTTACCCCCATAGCTACGAACAAAGGTGTCATCAACATCTACAAAGAAAGTGAGAGGCTTGTTAGTGTTCATGCGCTCCCCCTTGCCAGAACAGTTATCTGTTTATCCATGATTATCTCCTTGGGTTCTAAATGGCTTTGAGAAAAACTCGTAAGCCGGGTAGCCGGGTAGCCGGGTAGGGTGGGCAAACGTCTTTTTGTTTGCCCACCATATCACATCAGGAGCACATTTGCAACAGACAATTTGCTGGTGGGCAAAAAAACACTTGCCCACCCTACCTGGCTAACCTGACCCAAGTCGAATTGCCCAATGGCGATCAAATTGAATACGTGGTTGATGGTAAAGATCGTCGGGTGGGAAAAAAGGTTAACGGTGTCTTGACAGAAGCTTATCTCTACCAAGGCGATGTGAATCCGGTTGCCGCTCTTAACAACCAGGGCGAAGTCATTGCCCAATACATTTACGCCAGTCAAGATCATGTGCCTGACTACCTCATCACGGACAATGCGACTTATCGTTTGGTGACAGATGATTTGGGTACGGTGAGATTGGTAGTGGATATCAATACTGGTGACATTGTCCAACGTTTGGATTATGATGTTTGGGGCAATATTCTCGTTGACAGCAATCCCGGATTCCAACCGTTTGGCTATGTTGGCGGACTCTACGAACCTAAAACGGGCTTAACCCGCTTTGGTGCCAGAGACTACGATCCTCAAATCGGACGTTGGACCGCGCAAGACCCGATTGGACACGCCAGCCAAGATACCAACCTATATACTTATGTTTATAATGACCCCGTCAACAATGTTGATCCTTCTGGGTTGTTTTTGAATCTTTTTGTTGGATGCGCTGCTGGTGCCGGTATTGAACTGATTTGGCAACTGCTGGTTGACGGAAAAAGTTTGGCTTGTGTCAATTGGTCAAGCGTTGCAACGGAGGCTCTGAGCGGTTGTGCCGGGAACATGGGTGCTGGCAAGTTAGCGAAGTTGCTCAAAAAAATGTTTGGTTGTAATAGCTTCACTGCTGACACCTTGGTTCATACTGAAAATGGCCTCAAACCCATCTCCGAAATCAAAGTCGGTGACAAAGTCCTTTCTTACGACGAAAGAACCGAAACCACGAGCGACCAACCCGTGATGGCTGTCATTCAAGGTGAAAAGCAGTATCAAATCATCAAGATAACGCTAAACTCCGGCGATTCCATCGAAGCCACCGCCGAACACCCGTTCTATATTAAGGGCAAAGGTTGGAACCCTGCGAGTCGCCTGAAAGTCGGACAAGCCCTGCAATTGCACAATGGCACGACGGTGGTTGTCAAGGAAATTGATACATCGGTTCGGGTTGGAAAGGTGTATAATCTGACGGTTGCCAATACCCATAATTATTTTGTTGGTGGGGATGGGGTGTTGGTGCATAATATTGATTGTAATAAGTTACATCATATTTTTGATAAAGCTCAGCATAATCTTGGTAGTTTGCTTAGTAATTTTGGTGGTGATAAGGCTCAAGCATTCAAAGCCATAGAACAGGCAACTAATAACATGATTAATTCAAAAGGAATTTCAGGTGTTTTTGAGGAAACGGTTCAAGTGGGCACTCTGTAACAGTTAGCCATGTAGGGTGGGCAAACGTCTTTTTGTTTGCCCACTGATTTTAATGTTTTGGTGGGCAACAAAAAACCGTTGCCCACCCTACATTTTACTATACTTACACGGCTAATGGCGAATTACGAACCAAAACCGAAAACGGTCAAACGACTCGTTATACCTACGATGTTTTGACTAACCTGACCCAAGTCGAATTGCCCAATGGCGATCAAATTGAATACGTGGTTGATGGTAAAGATCGTCGGCTGGGAAAAAAGGTTAACGGTGTCTTGACAGAAGCTTATCTCTACCAAGGCGATGTGAATCCAGTTGCCGCTCTTAACAACCAGGGCGAAGTCATTGCCCAATACGTTTACGCCAGTCAAGAGCATGTTCCCGACTACCTCATCACGGACAATGCAACTTATCGTTTGGTGTTCGAGGCTAAAGTTTTTTGAAGAAAAACTTTAGCCTCGAACAGATGATTTGGGTACGGTGAGATTGGTGGTGAATATCAATACTTGGCGACATTGTACAACGTTTGGATTATGATGTTTGGGGCAATATTATCGTTGATACCAATCCCGGATTCCAACCGTTTTGCTATGTTGGCGGACTCTACGAACCTAAAACGGGCTTAACCCGTTTTGGTGCCAGAGACTACGACCCACAGGACGTATCTTCGTTCCCAAGCTAGAGCTTGTGAATACCGGTTTCGACGTTCCGCGTCGCGGGAGGCTTTCCGGCTGGAGCTTGGGAACGAGGGGACCGTTTTTTTTCAAAAAACTGAAACCTCAAATTCTAAAATCCGTTGTACTAATCTATAATTAAAAAATGCAGAATGTCTTACCAAGCACTTATCAACAATTTATTAACTGGTTTCGCAGTGTTTCGCCCTATATTCATGCACATAGAGGGCGTACTTTTGTTTTATGTTTTTCTGGTGAAGCTGTAGAAAGTCCCCAATTTTCGTCACTTATTCACGATATTGCCTTACTTAAAAGTTTAGGCATACGTGTTGTTTTAGTTTATGGTATTCGCCCCCAAATTGAAGAATGCCTTCAAGCGCGTGGTTTGCAATCTCGTTATGTTCATGGGCTTCGTATCACGGATGAAATGGCACTCAATTGTGTTAAAGCGGCTTGTGGTGAAATACATGCTGAAATTGAAAGCCTTTTATCAATGGGATTAAGCAATTCTCCTAGCACTAATGTCTGCATTAATACGGCATCGGGTAATTTTATCACTGCTCGTCCAGTTGGTGTGCGTGAAGGGGTAGATTATTGTTATACGGGAGAAGTGCGTCGCGTTGATAGCGCAACTATTACACGCCGACTTGATGAAGGCTGTATCGTATTAATTTCTCCAATCGGCTATTCACCGACGGGAGAAATTTTTAATTTACTCGCTGAAGAAGTTGCTACTGCGGTTGCGATTGCCCTAAAAGCGGCTAAATGGATTTATTTAAGCGAACAAGGGGGGATTTTTGATAAACACGGACAATTAATACGGCAATTAACCCTATTTGAAGCACAACGCTTTGATTCAAATAGAGATTTAAGTTATGCCGTGCGAGCTTGTCAGGGCGGAGTAGAACGGGTACATCTTGTTTCGCGGCAAATAGAGGGGTGTTTATTACTAGAATTATTCTCTCGTGATGGCATCGGCACACTTATTAGCACGGATTCCTTTGAACACCTCCGCAAAGCAACTATAGATGATGTGGGTAGTTTACTTGAATTAATTGAACCATTAGAAGAAGAGGGAATTTTGGTACACCGCTCCCGTGAAAAATTAGAAATGGAAATAGATCATTTTATTGTGCAGGAACGAGATGGGATGATTATTGGATGTGCGGCCCTCAATCCTTTTATTAAAGAAAAAATGGCAGAATTAGCCTGTTTAGTCGTGCATAAAGATTATCACGGTGCAAATCGGGGTAGTGCTTTATTAGCTTTTTTGGAATGCGAAGCGCGACAATTAAAGATTACACAAATTTTCGTTTTAACAACCCGAACAGCACATTGGTTTCAGGAAAGAAAATTTGTTGCGGCGAATTTAGATTTACTGCCTATTTCAAAGCGTACTTTATATAATTACCAGCGTAATTCCAAAGTTTTTATAAAGCAACTTTTTTAATGGTTTCGAGGTTTGAGTTTTTTTTTCAAAAAACTCAAACCTCGAATGGTAAATGGTGAATGGTTTACGCCGCTCAGAAATCCGATTTTTTTCAAAAATCGGATTTCTTAAACCTTGTGTGTTTCGAGTTTAGAAATCCGATTTTTTTCAAAAATCGGATTTTTTAAACCTTGTGTGTTCAGAGTTTTGCAAGAAGCTCTCATCATTAACCATTAACCATTCACCATTCACCATTATTATTATTCTTCTTCACCGCTGAAATCAAATTCATTTAAATCTTCAAGCGGCTCTTGAATATAATGCCCTTGTGCAAAATTGACTTCAGATGACCACAGTATTGTCAAGCTGTTCGCATCTTCCACTGCTTCGGCAATCGTTAATTTTCCAAATTCACGCGCCATTTTAATAATCTTTTCCACCGCTTCCTTGTTTTCAGCGTTACTTGATAAGTCTTTGCTGAAAGAACGATCTATTTTTACATAATCAACAGGGATATGTTTAAGCGTGGTTTCAGAATTCAATCCTGTGCCAAAATGCTCTAATGCCGATTGACAACCAAAAGTCTTTAAGTGAGAGATAAATGTTTGAGCTAATTTCACTTGGCTGATAGCGATTGATTCACTCATTTCAAGAATCAAACGTTTGCCAGGTAATTTAGCATTTCTTAGAAGTTTCTTGATATACAACAGTATGCTTTCATCTTTAATTGCCTGATCAGATAGTTTGATGAAAAAATACGTCTGATGTCCCTTTTTTTCTTGTGCGATCAATGCTTGAACTGCTTTTTTCAGTACCCATTTATCTAAAGTGGTCGTTAAATTCGCCTGTTCTGCGGCATCAAAGAGTGCGTCAGGAGGGACATTTTCTCCGTCTTGATCCACCATTCGCAGAAAAACTTCATAAATTTCCTGAGTTTCACCATGCAAATTGACGATAGGTTGAAAACGCAGGGAAAAGCGATTTTCTTCAATTCCGGTTTCAATGAGTTTAGGAATATCAGACATTTTAATTTTTTTACCATCGCCACTTTTGACGACGGCTTTATAGATTTCAAAACGATTACCCCCTTGTTTCATTGCGATTTCGCAAGCCGTGTGAGCGTCTGTGAGAACATCTTGAGGATCCGCTGCGGAGGCGAGAACTTGTGTAATACCGATACTACAGGTGGTGACTACCGTTTTTTCATGGCGTAATTCTGTGACGCTCGCTTCAACCGCTTTACATATTTGTGTGGCAAATTCACCGGCTTCCGCATATTTTTTTCCGTCTTTATCAGGCATCAGCAAGGTAAAGGCGTAATTCGCAAATCGAGCTAATTCACAACCTTCAGAGTGCTTTTTGAGCACTTTACCAATATTTTTGAGTACCGGATCAGTACCGCCGATACCGACATTTTTTTCAATGGTAGAAAAGTTATCTAAAGTAATATAAAACAATACGCTACGGCTGGAGGCTTCTATTGCTCTCGCTAATGCTTTTTCTAGCAATTCAATAAAATATAGGCGATTATATAAACCCGATATGGGTTCACAACGTTGTAGGCGTTCAATATCTGGATTTTTCGGTTCATCACGAATGATAATTTGAATACAATGCTCATTGTCATAGAGTGCTTGGCTGAGTTCCATGTCCAATTTAAATGGCTTTTGACCTGATTTTAGTCCATTCAATTTAATATGAGATTCTTCTAACTTTTCTTGAGTCATGTCGCGCATAGAGCTTTTAAACCGATTTCGATCAGTTGGCGCAATCAAATCCATAATGGGCAAACCTTCCAAGTCCTCCATACTTTTATAATTAAATATCTTGAAATAACTTGGATTAGCATGGACGTGCATACCGTCTTGGACATAAGCAATTGCATCACGCGACGTTTCCAATAGCATTTTGTTATACTTTTGACTCTCCTTGTAGAGCTGTTCAAGACGCTTACGTTTGCGGCGTTCAGCTAAGTTTTCAAGTTCTTTACCAACAACAACGGGAAGACAATCGTCACCTGGCACCACTTGTTTAACCCCGGCATTGAACAAGACGGTGATCAATTTGCAATTCAACTTTTTAGCAACAACAATGATCGGAATGTCTTGTTTAGAAGCGGAAACCATTTCACACACTTGTGTGATTTTAAAGTCATTCGCTTTAGGGATAGAGATAATTAAATCCCATTCATGCTGTTCATCTAAAGCCTTTTCTAAATCCTCGTCATCTTCGACATAGGTTGGACGAATGGGATAACGTGCTTTACGCAAACGATTCAGAATGACTTCAGCATCATTAGCTGATTCTTCAATGACAATTAATCGGATAATGTCATTTTGTATCATGATTTTTCCTATCGTATTAAGAAGTAATGGGTTTCCTTTAAAAAAAGGACATAATAAATATGATTTTTATAATCAACTGATTTAAAAAATTATTTTTAATATAAGCAAAGCAAAAATCACGCCAGCCAATGTACTCAGCTAAGTAGGGTGGGCAAGGTCTTTTTCTTGCCCACCTATCGGTCTCTGATGGTGGGCTACAAAAAAACTGAAATATCATGATTTTAGACAATTCGATAATTTAAATGTCCTTGCTGAACATTAAATATGATAACATAATCCTTAAAAAATTAAGAATTGAGCGTATTTTTTTGACTGATTTTTCTTTGTACAGGACATTTTTTATTGTCAGAATCAGAATTTTTGAATTTTTGAATTTTCAGAATTAAAAATCAAGTGAGTTTTCATTTCGAGGTTT
>JAGLHR010000311.1 GCA_023143415.1 Thiomargarita sp.
GAATTTATTTTGAATCTTGTATTTATTCTGAAAATTCTCAAATTCTCAAATTCTGATTCAAACAATATTCGACATGAAAGTTTTACTTCAAATTTAGTAAAAACTAGGGTGGGTAGGAACGAAGTGGAAACCCACCATTTTTCAACGGTATGGTGCCGTTTCACTCCTACCCACCCTACGCTTAATAAGTGAACGTAGGGTGGGTAGGAATGAAGTGGAAACCCACCATTTTCCAACGGTATGATGCCGTTTCACTCCTACCCAAATAATGATTAAATGAGGTAAGCAATGAATTATGGAAACAGAATTATTTCTGATGCGGATGTGATGCTCGGTAAACCGATTATTAAAGGAACGCGGATAACCGTTGAATTGATTTTAAGAAAACTATCTGATGGCATAGACTTAAAAGAGCTTTTGGAATGTGATCCTCGTTTAGTTCAAGAAGATGTATTGGCGGTTTTGTCTTATGCGGCTGATGTCATTTCAAAGGAGCAAATCATTGAAAATGCCCATTTTGGCTGATGAGAGCATCAATTATCAGATAGTCAAAAAACTGAGAAATAATGGATTTGAAGTCATTTCTATTTTAGAAAAACATCCGCTAAGAAATCCGATTTTTTTCAAAAATCTGATTTCTTAAACATCGTTTCGCCGCTCTACGCTGTTCAAAAACTATAAAGTGGCTAAATCATCGGGAGAAAGCCCCGTGTATTTCATAACAACGGCAGCATCTAAGCCATCAGCTAACATGGTACGGGCTGTTTCGATGGCTTTATTTTTTTTTGCCCTCTTCAAGCGCGACTTGAGCGCGTTGTTCAGCAATATTGGCTCGTTGAGCTTCAGCTTCAGCGCGTTGAGCTTCAGTCTCAAGGCTTTCTTGCGAAGTAGGTATTCAACCATTCTTGTCAAACCAACGCAACCAGCGATGTTCTATTTCGTGGAAAGTGCCAGACCATAATCCTAAACCTAACTGGATTTTAGGCAACCAAAATCGTTCTTCGGGTAGGCTTAATTTGTGATAGCGTTCGCCTCGTAATTCAAACACTTGCCACTCATTAGAATGCCGACTAAATACCACATAATAGGGGATTTTTAAAATCTGTTCATACACTTCCCATTTATTCGGCGGTTCTTTAATCTCTCGCAACGTTTTACCTAAATCTTCCTCCTCTGTATCCTCTGACAGCAGTTCAACGACGATAAAAGGAACCACTTTTTCTTGCCAAACGACATAGCTATAACGCATTTCACGTTCTTCGCCATAAACTGGGGGTACGCCAAGTACCGCAAACCAATCTGGGCGTTTGTGCCAAAGTGTGTTATGCACGTCGTAATACAAGTTTAAGTTAGAAGCCACATAAACGTTATCGGATGAATAGTGAGATGGACGAAAGGTTTCACGTAATAATTGGGGTTGGTGATAATGAAAATCGTCTGGCAAACCGGGTTCCTCTGGATCTTCGCTGGGTAAATCATACATTGTTGGTAAGGGCGAAGGCTGCCAGAGAGTGATTTCTGGCGAGTCAAATTCTTCTTTCTCGTCAAATTCTTCTTTCAATAGTGCTTGAGCAGACATGATTCGATTTCCAATTTAAAGCATAATTGTTGTATTATAACTCATTGTGAAAAAACCTGGCAGGTTTATACAACGACTTGATGATCACGTTTTTTTAATACACACAATATCTACATGGAGTTTATATAAACAGGGATAATGCCTTGATAATCAAGTTTATGCAGAGAATATCACCATTCATCACCTATTTCTTTCCAATTATTTTCAAGGAGAATCAATTATGAATCAAGAAGAGGCTAAAAGAATATTAGAGCGGTTAAAGAAATATACTGAAGAGACGACTTCTACCAAGGAGAAAGCACTTCAAGCATTGTCTAATGCTGGTCTTGTGAAGGCAAATGGTCAGCCAACTGATTTATATAAAAACTGAAATGTATAAACATTATCCTTCTCTCGTTTTTGGATTTCATGCTTGTGAAAGAGAAATCGGAGAGGCTCTTCTATCTGGAGAGGCTGGCTTTAAAGCTTCAGCAAATGATTATGACTGGCTTGGCAATGGTATGTACTTCTGGGAAAATAGCCCCCATAGAGCTGAAAAATATGGCGAAGAGCTTTCTAGCCGACGAAAACAGTTAAAAGTTCCTTTTGTTATTGGTGCGGTTATACATCTTGGACACTGTTTTGATCTGCTAGAATCTCATTCATTGCAAGTTCTTCAAAATTATTACTTTTCTCTAAAGAAAATCTACCTGAAAGCCGGTTTGGAACTGCCTATAAACAAGGATATAGGCACCAATACAGATAAGCTTTTGAGAAAACTTGATTGCGCTGTGTTTGAATATATGCACAGTGAAATGAAAAAAAACGGGGAAAAAGCTTTTGATTCGATAAGGGCGGCTTTTTGGGAAGGTAAGGAGCTTTATCCTAATGCTGGTTTTAAAGAAAAGAACCATATACAAATTTGTATCCGAAATCCAAATTGTATTAAAGGTTATTTTCGACCACTCGAAATGGATACCCGTTACCAGAGGGTTTAATTACTGTTCACTGATCACTTGTATTTTCACTTGCACAACTGGCTAATTTTTTGGTATCAGAAACCAAGTTTCTTCAAGAAACTTGGTTTTTTTTTAAATACGACAAATCCTGTCAATCCATTAATCCGTTTAATCCTGTTAAAAAATGAACCCCCAAACTATCGAAAAACTTGAACCACTCGTCGCTCCCCTACAAGGCACTAATTTGATTGAAGCCAGCGCAGGTACGGGCAAAACTTATACGATGACGACTTTAGTTATCCGTTTGATTTTAGAGAAGAATTTGACGATTGACAAAATTTTAGTCGTCACTTTTACTGAGGCGGCGACAGAAGAATTACGTGATCGTATTCGTCGCCGTTTACGGGAAGCATTAACCGCATTTGAACAGGGCGGTTATCCAGATGATGATGTTTTAGCCGAATTGATGCGACAATGCTCTGATCACAAAGAGGCGATTTTTCATTTAACCAATGCCCTACGTGGTTTTGATCAAGCGGCTATTTTTACCATTCATAGCTTCTGTCGGCAAATGTTACAAGATAATGCATTTGAAAGTGGGGTATTATTTGATGCCGAATTGGTGAGCGATCAATCTCATTTACTGCGCGAGATCGTTGAAGATTTTTGGCGACAACATTTTTACCAGACATCGCAATTGTTTATCACTTATGCGTTGGAAAAGCGTTTTAATCATCCTGCGAGTTTGCTCCGCATATTACATCATGGACAATATGTTGGACAACCTTTTTTAAGGATTATCCCAAAACAAGATGCGCCAATGACTGAAGCAAAAGAATTGGCTTTTTATACCGCTTTCACCGAGACGCAGCGTGTGTGGCAATCTGAATCGGCGGAGATTGAAGAATTACTCCTTAACGATAAAAGCTTAAATGGAAATAAATATCGAAAAAAGTCGATTCCGCAATGGTGCAAAACAGTCGATCATTTTCTGAACGCCCTCAAAATGTCCATCACATTGCCAGAGAAATTGATTAAATTTACCCCGAGCGAATTGGCGCGTTCGGTGAAAAAGAATAAATTGCCTCCCGAACATGTTTTTTTTGACTGTTGTGAAAAATTATTGGATTGTCAAGAAGCCCTGTCTGAATGTTATCGAGAAAAGTTATTGGCTTTAAAAATAGAACTGTTTAAAGTGGCTGAACAAGCACTTGCCGATAAAAAACAACAACATCATATCCAGTCGTTTGATGATTTATTGATTAATCTGCATAAAGCCTTAAAGGGCAAAAATGCCGATAATTTGGCGTTTATGATTCGTAAAAAATATCCTGCTGCCCTGATTGATGAATTTCAAGACACCGATCCGGTGCAATATGAGATATTTCGGAGTATCTATGGTAATGGCAATCATACCTTGTTTTTAATTGGTGATCCCAAACAAGCGATTTATAGCTTTCGGGGTGCCGACATCTTCACCTATATTAATGCCTGCCATGATGCCAAACACCGTTATACCTTAGCGACGAATTGGCGTTCTGAACCCGCTTTGATTGGCGGAGTCAATAAACTGTTTGAAAAAGCGGAATGTCCCTTTATTTTTAAGGATATTCCTTTTCAACCCGTACAAGCCCCCGCTTTAGAGACAAGAGAAGAGAACATTCGTTTAAAGATAGAAAACAAATTTTTACCGCCTTTACAATTCTGGTTTGTTTCCAGAAAAATGGCAGATTGTGCTTTAGATAAACCGATTAATAAGGAATGGGCAAGGCAGCAAATCCCCATTTCTGTGGCTCACGAAATTGCCCGTTTACTGGTATTAGGGCAACAAGAACAAGCCGTTATCGGTGACAAGCCTTTAGTCGCTGGAGACATTGCGGTGTTAGTGCGTACAAATACGCAAGCCCGGCAAATGCAAAAAGTCCTTTCCCAATTACAAATTCCCAGTGTTTTGTATAGCCGCGAAAGTCTCTTGGCTTCTTATGAAATGATGGAAATCGAACGGGTACTCGTCGCGGTGGCTGATTACAATAATGAAGCGTTAATCAAAGCCGCGTTGACAACGGAAATGTTAGGCGTTTCTGGCACGGAATTACATCACCTCATGGAAAAAGATCGAGAATGGCAAGAACGCCTGAATCGTTTTCAATATTACCATTTTCTCTGGCGAAAGTTCGGCTTTATCCAAATGTATCGCACGCTATTATTAAAAGAGCAAATCCAATTACGTCTATTAAGCCGCCCCGACGGAGAAAGACGTTTAACCAATGTGTTACATGCTGCCGAAATGTTACAACAAGCCGCCGTTCAACAAAAATTGGGGGTTAGCGGATTATGCCAATGGTTATCAAGACAACGCCATAAAGAAACGACGGCTGAAGAAGAACAATTGCGCTTAGAAAGTGATGAGAAGCGCGTTAAAATTGTGACAATCCATAAAAGCAAAGGGCTGGAATATCCCATTGTCTTTTGCCCTTTTGTCTGGGATGGCTATTTACATAATCACAAAGCGGAACAGTTTACCTTTCATAATGAGGAAGACGAATTAACGTTAGATTTAGGTTCTTTTAAACAAGGAGAGCATCGCGAACTCGCCCTTGAAGAAGAAAGGGCAGAAAATTTGCGTTTATTTTATGTCGCCGTCACCCGTGCTAAACACCGCTGCTATTTAATCTGGGGTGCCTTCAGAGATGCAAAAACCTCTGCTCTAGCCTATTTACTTCATCCTGGCGAAACCGATGTAGAAAATATCGACGATACGACGCTCTGGCAGAATTTACAGCGTTTCGCCGATCAGACAAACGTGCAAGTTTCCCATTGCCCCATAGATAAAACCCCTTATCATCGCCCCATTGAAACCGCCGAACAACTCAAACCGCGCCCCTTTTTCGGCAAAATTGATAAGACATGGAAAGTGTCCAGTTTTACCTCACTCTCTGCCAGCACTATTGAAACGACAGATCGCCCGGATCATGATGAAACCATCCGTTTTTCTATACAAGATAAACCGAATACGAATGAAAACAACATTTTCACTTTTCCGCGCGGCGCGAGGGCAGGTTCATTTATGCACGCCTTATTTGAAAAACTGGATTTTAAAATGCCTGAATCTAAACTGCCCGATTTCATTAAAGCGCAATTACAGAATTTTGGATATGCGGAGAAATGGCAAAACACGATAACAACACTCGTTAAACATCTGCTAACCACTTCACTCGAACCAGAACAGGATTTGACACTTTCTGCCCTGACTTTCGATAAACGATTGAATGAATTAGAGTTTTACCATCCACTGGCTCACATAACCCCTTCCGGTTTACGCGCCGTGTTTGCCAAATTTGGTCATCAAAACCTCACACATTTCACAGAAGAAATGAATCGCCTCACCTTTTATCCGGTACGCGGCTTTATGAAGGGCTATATTGACATGGTATTTGAGTACGAAGGGCGTTATTATCTTGTTGATTATAAATCGAATATGCTCGGCATCCACCAAGAAAACTACCACTATACTCATTTGAACGGAGAAATGGCACGGGCAGGATATCTCTTGCAATATCACATTTATGTCGTCGCACTGCACCGCTATTTATCCACCCGTTTACCCGGTTATCGTTATGAAGCACATTTTGGGGGTGTTTATTATTTATTTCTGCGAGGCATGAATTCAGATTGGGGAGCGAATTACGGTATTTATCGGGATAAACCCAGGGAGGAATTGATTAAGGAACTTTCAGCGTATTTTTGATTTGGAGTTCAACGCTTTAGCTTTGGAATTATTTTGGAGTTCAACGCTTCAGCTTTGGAAGAATTTTATCCGCACAATTTCGGTTACGAAGGAAATTTGGTAAATGTTCGACGCAGAGCGTCGAGGAAGGCGTTCCCAAACAGAGTTTGGGAACGAGTAAAGAAATTTAGCTCGCTTATAAATTAAGGGCAAAAAAAACCTGACAGGTTTTTTCAACCTGTCAGGTTTGAAATTGGTGACTTTGGCGAATAAAGAAATCCGATTTTTTCCAAAAATCGGATTTCTAAACTCGTTTAAAGGAAAATGGTGCTGCTTCGCTCCTACCCTACTCAGTGTGTTTACGCCGAGAATGGCAACGAATGGCTTTTCTCATCCTCTTTTTCCATCTGTTTGAGAAAATATTCCATTTGTTCTCGGTTAATTTTCCCTTCCTGTAACATCAGTTTAGCCACGTCCATTCCTTTGGCTATTCCTTTGGTTATTCCTTCTGAGCGGCCCCACTGGATGTCTTTTAGCCGGAAATTCAGTTGTTTTTTCATAAGCGTCAGTAAAGTCGATTTGTTGAACACAGTCTTACTATAAGACTTTTCCCACAAATATTCAACGGTGGTTCGTAAACTTTCCATTTGATCGTCTGTGAGCGCATCAATCATTTGGGTGAGTTCCACTTCATGCTCTTCAATTTGCTTTTGAAGTGAAAGCATCAGGTTGTTTGAACTGCCTGTCGAAGCGTCATCAATGCTTCGCAACTCGGAGGCAACGAAAAACGGGAGCAGAAAGGGCAATTTTCGATTAATGATCGTTTCAATCGTCATCAGACTTAGGTGATAGGCTTTGTATTTCAATTCACCTGAATATCTGGGATCAGAAGTCGGAAGTTTGACTTGTCTTTCTTCGATCATCTCCTTATTTTCAGGAGAACCTCTCAGATAAAAAACATTGCAAAGTACCACTTTCCCTTGATAATCTTCATCCATTTCCATCAGGTGTCGATATTCCAATTTCCTTTTATCCATCTTTTCATCTGATTGATATTTGCTCTCAAATTCAAGATGAATAATGACTTCACACCCATTTTTGTCTTTCGCCTCAAAGATAACATCGGCAAT
>JAGLHR010000312.1 GCA_023143415.1 Thiomargarita sp.
TCCTGGTGCGGTGGGCAAAGGCAAAAAAGGCAAGGAAGCCTTTTTTGTAAGTTCTTTGCCCCGCGCCAATCCACTTTAAGAGGATATACACTTAATTCTTGGTACAATCATTGGACTTCAATTCTTATTGAAGATTTATTCAAAGATCACGAAGCTGTTTTACCTACTGTTGGGTTGGTGAAAAAGATTGATTTCTTTATTAATGACATTCCATTTGATTTAAAGGTAACATATTTCCCAGAACAACTACTTGCTGACAAATTAAAAAATCGCTATGGGAATGAGTTGACGATGCTGAAAAGAATTTGCCGACAACTTAGCATTTTTATTCCAAACGACATGAAGCCAAAAGAACTACAATTGCACCTTTACAATATCATTGCAGAAGATCAACGAACAGAGGCTAAAGATTTTATTACAGATATAAAAAGTCACAAAACTGCAATTATTGCAGAAGCTGAAGAAAATCCATCTGAATTAAAAAAATGGTTTTATGAAAATCAAGGGGAAGCAAGGTTTGATGCTTCCAATAGATTTTTCTTAGTTTTGACAGATGAAACAGACATGAAAAATAGTTGGAAGTTAAAAAGAAATATTGTCTTTTTAAGAGAAAATATAAATCATCATTTAGACAATCTTTCAATGAACATGTCAACTCTTAATACAGAATTTTATTGGCATCAAAAGCAGCAAATATATAATTGCAAATCAGATATTTTATTTTTAAAGTATCCACTCAAGGAGGAACTGTTATAATGATGAGAAACCAAGTTTCTTGAAGAAACTTGGTTTCTAAATGCTTGCGAGGCTAAAGTTTTTCTTCCTTAATAGAAATCCGATTTTTTCAAAAATCGGATTATTCAAACCTGACAGGTTTTTTTTTGCGATAATTTGTTATACTAAACGCAAATCATCAACAACGCATTTAAATTATTATATAAGTATGGTGTGAAAAAATGTTTAAAAGAATAATTATCAAATATGGATTCATCGTTTTTCTGTTGAGTTTATGGATTCCAGTTGA
Source organism: Thiomargarita sp. (assembly GCA_023143415.1). Lineage (GTDB taxonomy): Bacteria > Pseudomonadota > Gammaproteobacteria > Beggiatoales > Beggiatoaceae > QNES01. The sequence continues at coordinate 1,025 of JAGLHR010000312.1, forward strand.
AGCACAGGATACAAATTCAGCCATTACCCGAGGATTGTTGGTTGCACGCACAGAAACAACTTTATCTAGTCAAATCAGTGCGCGTATTGAACAAATCAGTGTCAAAGAAGGTAATCGCTTTAAGCTGAATCAAAATTTGATTGAATTTGATTGCCGCTTATATCAAGCCCAATTGAACAGAGCAAAAGCGCAATTGCAAGCCGCCGAAAAAACCTTTGCCGCTAATTTGCAGTTACAAGGGTTTCAAGCCATTAGTCAACTGGAAGTGGCGGTTTCTCAAGCGGATGTGGCGAAAGCAGAAGCGGATGTTGAACTCAGTAAAGTACATGTGAGCCTCTGCAAAATAAAAGCCCCCTTTAATGGGCGTGTGATAAAGCGACATGTCGCCCCTTATGCCAGTGTTTCACCTGGAGATAAATTATTAGATGTGCTGGATGACAGCCAATTAGAAATACGTCTTCATATTCCATCAATATGGTTATCATCTGTTAATATAGGCACACAGTTCAAAGTAGAAATTGATGAAACGAAGCGCACTTATCGCGCAAAAGTGATTCGTATGGGAGCTAAAGTTGATCCTGTGAGTCAAACGCTTCTTATTACAGCCTCAATCATAGATAAAGATAAGCATTTGTTAGCAGGAATGAGTGGTGTGGCTCGTTTTGAACTCTCTTCTCGACAAGAAAAGTAAGTACCTGTGCATAAATAATCTGGTATTTAGAATTCGAGGTTTTAGTTTTTTTTTCAAAAAAACTAAAACCTCGAATCAAGTTTTTTCAAAAAACTTGGTTTCTTAGCTTGAATAAAATATTAGAAACCAAGTTTCTTGAAGAAATTTAGTATTTAGAAACCAAGTTTTTTCAAAAAACTTGGTTTCTTAGCTTGAGTTTCTTGAAGAAACTTGGTTTCTAGGAACCATTATGAACGCACATCAAGAAACAAATCCACAACTCGTTGCCCTAAGCACTTTATTACAACTTGAAAAAGAAGCACGTCATGCCGATTCTTATACTGAACTTTGTTTTATAACGGTTAACGAAACTCACCGCCTGTTTCCTTACGATCAAGCCGTATTATGTGCAATTGCACCCTCTGGGCGTATCAAGATTACCTCTGTTTCTGGCGTATCGACTGTCGATAAACATGCCCCATTCATTCGTTCGCTCCGTCAACTGATTAGGCACCATCTCAAAGACGTTGAAAAATCCAGGCAAATTTTACCGCTCCAACTTGAAGATTTACCCTCGTCGATAAAATCAGAATGGCAGTCACAAGGGCAAGTTTTATGGTCTCCTTTTATTCATGTTCAAGGCGGTTACATCGAAGCGGGATTATTACTCTTCCGCAAAAAACCTTGGCGTGACGCTGAAATAACACTTCTGGGATATTTGACAGATGCTTACGCCCATGCTTGGAGTGCATTACAAGGTGGCGGTATTCGCAAACCGATAAAACCACTACGCCGCTGGCTCATTCGATTATTACTGCTTGCCGTTTTGGCAGCGAGTACACAACTCTCCATTCGTGAATCGGTACTTGCGCCAGCCGAAGTAATCGCAAAATCACCACTTATCGTTACAGCCCCGATGGAAGGCACCATTAAGCAAATTTATGTTGCACCAAATGAAACCGTTGAAGTGGGAGAAAAACTGTTTAGTTTGGATGATATGGTACAAAAAAATCGTTATACTATCGCCCAAAAAACGTTGGCAGTGGCGAATGCCGATTTATTACGCGCAGAGCAAAAAGCCTTTCTTGATCCGAGTACTCGCGGAGAAATTGCTTTATTAAAAGCTAAAGTGAAAGAGCGTGAAGCAGAACTGGAATATGTTGCGACATTATTGAAACGTCTGGTGGTGCATAGTGAACAATCAGGGATTGCTGTGTTTGCTGATGTGAACGATTGGCTAGGCAAACCCGTTCGCGTTGGTGAAAAGATCATGTTTTTAGCTGATCCCAAATTGACTGAACTTCAATTATGGGTACCCGTAGCAGATGCGATCAATCTCGCCTCGAATGCCCCCGTACAATTATTTCTCAATACGGATCCAACCCATCCCTTATCAGCGCATCTTTACCAAGCCAGTTATGAGGCAGAATTAACGCCAGATGGTTGGCTTGCTTTTAGGGCGAAAGCGCGATTCACACGCCAAAATTCGCTACCCAGAATTGGACTGAAAGGGACAGGTAAAATTTATGGGGCAAAAGTGAATTTGTATTACTATTTATTACGCCGCCCTTTAGCGGCTTTACGACAAGCATTAGGGCTATAATTAATGAGTTCAACGGATTAACGGAATGATTTTTTTTGAGCTTAGAAATCAGATTTTTTGAAAAAATCTGATTTCTTAAACTTAAACTTGGTTTCTGAACGGCGATTTTTCCCTACTATAGCGTTTTCCGATTGAATAGATAACGCTTAAAATCAAGTAAGTAATTGATATTTATATCAAAAATCATTTCGAGGCTAAAGTTTTTTTAAAGAAAAAACTTTAGCCTCGAAACCATTCACCATTATCCATTATCTATAAGGATTTTTTTCAATGAAATTAAAAAAGACCAATATATTCAAACTCTTAATCATTTTACCACCCGTTGCACTCGCCGGTTCTCTTGAAACACCCGATAGCGGAAAATCCCCAAAATCTCAGCAACAAACGGTACCCAATCACAGCGTCGTGATGACTCTCCGTCTGAACACGGCTGATCAAGTCATCGTCATAAAAGGTGATCCTAATCTCGTGCCGGAAAATATCAGAAGCGGAGTCACGATATTTGGTATCACTGGGACATTTGCTGGAGACGGCACGCAACCCCCTATTCAAACTTCCTTACCCACTCAATCTCTACCCACTCAATCTCTCCAAGCCCCTCAAATTCCTACATTACCAACCACCTCTGATCATTACACAGATAATGCCAATGGTACTGTCACAGATAACCGGAGTGGATTGATATGGCTGAAAAATGCCAACTGTTTTGGGAAGCAAAGTTGGGAAACGGCTATGCAAAGCGCAGTTCAATTAGCGAATGGACAATGTGAACTCACGGATGGTTCGAGAAAGCATCAATGGCGTTTACCAACCAAAGAAGAATGGACAGCGATGATAGATAAAACCTATATGTTTCCTGCCCTTTCCAATGCCGTTGGCAACGATAATTGGACAGAAGGTGATGCGTTTACGGATGTAGAAACAGAAACCGGTTTATATTGGTCCTCCAGCACGAAAGACCAGTTCGTTGCGTGGTATGCGAACATCGGCCTCGGCAATGTGTACGACGAACATAAAAGTCTCAAAAACACGGTTTGGCCTGTGCGAAAGAAACAATAATTGGTGCAGATTTGCAACCTATTTTCGTAACGACTCCACTCCGCCTTGAAATTGATTTCAAGGCGGACAGCTTTCGAGGTTTTAGTTTTTTTTTAAAAACTAAAACCTCGAAAAGCAGGATCAGCTAAATTATTTTCGTGATTCAATGCGAATTAAGAGTGAAAATAGGAGTCCAACGCTTCAGCTTTGGGCGGATTGACAAAGTTAATGTTGAATACCAACAACAAAGTTAATGTTGAATACCAACAACAAAGCTAAAGCGTTGTACTCCATTTTAAAAAAATTCAACTCTTAATTCGCATATTCAATACTGAATCAGAAATTTTCAGAGATTTTATTCGCCGCATACCCAATTATGCACAGGTTTAACAATAAATGTTAAAACACAGCCTTTTGATTTTATCACTCAGTTTTCTCAGTGCTTGTAGCAACATAGCTTATTATAGTCAAGCGATAAATGGACAATGGGATATTTTTAAACGCACTCAACCCATTGATAACCTGCTTGCCGCTTCCAATACGCCAAGACGATTAAAACAACAATTGGCAGACATTCTAAAAATTCGTGCCTTTGCAAGTGAAACATTGCATCTCCCCGATAATCGTAGTTATACCGACTATGCTGATTTAGAACGCCCTTTTGTCGTTTGGAGTATATTTGCCACTCCCCCTTTTTCCTTAGCCCCTAAAAAATGGTGTTTTTTCATCGTTGGTTGTGTCAGTTACCGAGGTTATTTTTCAGAAGCCGGTGCGACAACATTGGCAGACAAGTTACGCGCACAAGGATATGATGTCTATCTTGCAGGGATACCCGCTTATTCAAGTTTAGGATGGTTTGATGATCCGGTACTCAACACGATGTTGGGATGGCCTCAACACAGAATTGCCGGGCTAATCTTCCATGAGTTGGCGCATCAAAAGTTATATATTCAAAATGACACCGCTTTTAATGAAGCTTTTGCGATGACAGTAGAATATGTTGGAATAGAGCGTTGGTTAGCGCGGAAGGGCATCGCCCAAGATAGAATAAAAAAATATGAACAAGCACGGCAGCGTCAAATAGAATTTATTGAACTGGTCTTATCAAGTCGCAAGCATTTACAACAGGTTTATCAACAAAAAATTCCCAGAACAAAAATGCAGGCGGCTAAGATAGCCGCCTTTGAACAGTTGCGAGCGCAATATCAGCAATTAAAAACGCGCTGGAATGGATATGCCGGTTATGATGCTTGGTTTGCAAAGGACTTGAATAATGCCAAATTATTATCCGTTGTGACTTATCAAGACTTAGTACCTGCTTTTAGAGCTTTACTTGATCAAGTCGGCGGAGATTTACCTGCATTTTATCAAGCAGTGGCAGAATTAGGTGAGTTACCTTTAAAAGAACGCCATGCTAAATTGCGGCATTTTTTAATCCTTTGATGCGGCAACTAACTTGGTTTCCAAACGCTCCAGTGCCTTTTTCTCACGCTCAAATGCACCTTCCGTCTTAATCATGCGGTTTCTCAAGGAAGTCACCTCGCTTCTGGCGGTTTTTAATTCCTTGTCTTGTTTAAGTATTGTTTCCTTATGCCCGGCTTCCAGAGAATCTGTACGCGCTGTTATTGCGACGACTCTTTTTTCCATTTCAAGGCGAATCTTGACTTCGCCTTCCAAAGTTTCTTTGAGCTCATACTTTTCTTGTTTTAAAAGTTTGATACTGGCTTCTAAATTTCTAACGACTTCCATTTTTTCCTGAACTAAAGCTTCAGCAACAGCAGTCCGTCTTTGCTCTGTTTTTAGCAGTTCCCAAACCTCTTTTGATTCCCTAATCGCCACTTTGAGATCTTTATCGACACGCTCGCGAATGCGTAAATTAACCGTCGCTTCTTCACGAGACTCTTTAAGGGCAATAGTTTCCCGTTCAAAACGTCGATTAACTTCATATAAACGCTTTGTCAAGTTATCAGCACTTTCATGACTACGCCCAACTTCCTCAGTCAAACGCTTGATTTCGTGTTCGTGTTCAACAATCGTCTCTTCACAAACGGTGTTTCGAGAAACCGCAATTTTTAATTCATCATTTTTGTTATTGATGTCAACTTGTAATGATTTATTTTCTCTGGTTACCGTTTCAATAATCGCATTTGCCGCCGCCAGCTTTTTACTGGCTTGTTCCGCTTTTTCTAAAGCAACCTTACGCTGTTCTTTGATTTCTGTTTCATGTAGTTGATAGTGTTTTTTAGCGGCTTCGATTTCTTTTTCGGCAATGTCTAGCGAAGTTTGCCAAAAAATTTGCAAGGCATCTTGTCCTATGCGTTCAACATCTTCTGGTATTCTTGAGGGCTTATCCTCAATCACAGATAGATTGATTTGTTTTCGAGACATTTTTTGTTCGTTTTCAGTTATTGAGTTATCAGTATTGAATTATTTACTGGAAGAATTATACTATAAGTTTTCTTTGTACAGGAAAATTTTTTATAATTCATTGATTTAAATCCCTTTCCATTGTTAGAATCAGAATTAACAGAATTTAATAATTAACAGAATTTAAAGCCTCATAAATTAATGAAAATTCGTAACTACTCAGGGCAACCACAAGGGATTGCCCCTACATAAGAATATTTTCGTCCGTTTTCATAAGAGTTGTAGGGGCAATCCTTTATGGTTGCCCT
>JAGLHR010000313.1 GCA_023143415.1 Thiomargarita sp.
CAAAATTTGGTGGTATCTCTTAATGTAGGGTGGGTAGGAACGAAGTGGCACCGTTCCGTTGAAAAAAATGGTGGGTTTCGCTCTCGCTCTACCCACCCCACATAACGACCACCAAATTTTAATAAGATACGTCAATTCGTTGTACTCATATTATCTCAATTTTGAACAGGATTAAACGGATTTAAGGATTGATAGGATTTTTTCAAGGACTAATCCTGTATATATAGTCGGGTAATATTACAGCATCAATTACCTAAACTATACGCCTGTCCCTCATAATCTACGATGGTAAATAGGGAATAGATATTATATTAAGGGCCAATTCTTTAATTTCAAGTCATTTTTGAAAAAAATTTTTGGCTCGTTCCTAAATTCTGTTTAGAAATGTCTTCCTCAACGCTCTGCGTCGAACACAAAATTTTCTTCGGAGCGTAGCGAATAAAATTATTCCAAAGCTGAAGCGTTGGACTCCAAAAAAAACCCAAAGCTAAAGCGTTGGACTCCATTTCTAAAGCGTTGTATTCTATTTTAGGCTATAAAGCATTTTACGCTGGCTTCGTCTCCATCAGAGGCTTGCTAAAATCGCTCAAGTTTTCCCGCAATAGGCTATAAAACCGTTGTAAAGTCTCGACCACAATTCGATTAGTTGATAATTGGGTTATCAATTGTTTTCGTTTTTCTGCGCTTAAAGTTTCTGGTTTGCTGATGATTAAATACAACAAGTTTTGAGGACTCATGATAAATTTAAGCCATTTATCTTCAGACGTTTCTTGTAAAGCGCCTTGTTCAAAGCGGTTTAAGGTGGCTTCATCCCATTCTAACATAAGGCTTAATTCAGTTAGCGTTAATCCATAGTGTTCACGCCAATGACGTATTTCTTCGGGTTGTACGAGTTGATGGCGACTGCGATATTCACGATAAGCTTCTTCTAAGGCATCATGTCCATAGCTACTGGTAAATTTTTCGCCACAAGCAGGGCATTGATAAAATTCTTCTGTTGCTTCAATCGCTTCACCACGCACCGTGATTATCACGGGTTCTCTTTTAAGTTCAAGTGCTTCTTCATAGTCACAACTTAAACAATATTCTAGCATGACGTACCTCCATTATTTAATAATAAAATCAATGACATAATGTAGGATTAACGAGAGGGATAACTCAAAGGTTTTGTCGATTCATGAAACGAAATGCAAATTGCATTTTTCCGTTTCTTTTTTTCCTCAATGGTTAATTTAATATAGATTTTGTGGCCCTTTATCGTTTTCCCAAAGCACCAAGCATCAGGATGTCCCTCTTCAGACAATGGCCCTCCACACACTTTTGGTCAAATTGAGTAAAATATCTGTCGTCACAATGGTTCGAGTTAATCCAAGTATACTCATCATACTAATATTCTCAGGACGAGGCCAGAAAATAACCCCTTTTTCTTGAGCAATTTGTTTAAATTCAGCTAAAAAAATTGAAATCGACAATAAATGACTCCTATTGCTCGTTCCCTTCGAGGCTAAAGTTTTTCTCGTTCCAAAATCCTATTTTTCCTCGTTCCCAACGTCCTCGTTGTGAATGCGTTTCACAACGATCTGCGTTGTAGATAGGACGCAGAGCGTCCCTGAATGAATTTCAATACAGAGTTTGGGAACGAGATAGAAAGAGTTTGGGAGGAGACAGGAGAAAAAACGTTGGGAATGAGAAAAAAACTTCGTTCCCAACGTTCTCGTTGGGAACGAGATAGAAAGAGTTTTGGATGAGATAATGTTTATAAAATGGTGTTTTTAACCCACCATTAAACGACTACTTCGCCGCAATCTCTTCCAACTTCTTAGCCCGGATGATTTGTCCATTAAGGGCGGCTTCTTTGGCAGTGCTACCATAAGCGACGCTCATCAGGGTGCTGTAATACACCGAGGGCATGTTGAACTTGGTGCCGAATTTCTGATTAATCTGTTCTTGATAGGCTTCCGTGTTCATTTGACAAACTGGACAAGGGGTAACTATCATATCCGCGCCGTTGTCATGCGCTGATTCAAGAATCTCTTTAACCTGAGCTTGGCTTTTTTCCGGCTCAGAGAACATTAAGGCGGCTCCACAACAAGCCACTTTCTTGTCATAGTCAGGTATGGAATCTGCGCCCATCGTTTCTATCAACTTGTCCAAATAGACTGGATTCTCAAAGGATTCACCGTTGATACCAAAGGGGCGGTTAGTCTGACAGCCAACATAGCCCGCAATCTTGAGCCCTTCCAGGGGTTTTTTGACGTGCTTTTTCATTTCTTCATAGCCGATGTCTTCGATAAGCACTTCGACAAAATGGCGGATTTTTTTATCGCCTTTGAAGTTTAAGCCCCCTTCTTTAAGGGCTTCATTGGCTTCTGCCATGAGTTGACTATCATGTTTCAAACGTTCATCGGCTTCACGAGTCGCCAACCAACAGGCGGCGCAAGTGGCCACAATATCTTGTCCCGGATGGTGTTGTTCAGAAAGGGCAATGTTACGTGCTGAGAGTATTAAACGTGGCAACACGCCACCGTCTGCATAACCAATGGAGGCTGAACAGCAATTCCAATCTGGAATGTCATTCAGTTTAATGTTCAACGTTTTGCAAATCGTTTGCGTTGAACGCAATTGGTTAGAAGAGGATGCGCCCTTTTGCGAAGAGCAACCCGGATAAAAGGAATATTCTTTTGCCATAATCTGTCAGTCTCCTTGTTAAAATTTAACGGCTTTCGCGTCTTCGATTTCACGGGCTTTTTTCAAGATAGCCTGTAACCCTTTGTTGTCTTTGCAGCCATGTCCGCCTAAAAGTTCAAAGGGATTCAAGCGATTAGCCAAGACCATTCCTATACCAATTTTTTGCATTTTTAGGGAGGCTTTAACTCCTTCCATAAAGCCATTCATAAAGTATAGGCTTAAACTCAGTTTGAGTTCATTAACCCGCCCTTTTTTGCTCAGGTTATTCCAGAATCGTTGGGCGAATTTCTGAGTTGGTTGGTTTTTAGGCGCCAGACCTAATTTTTTGGCATAGTGAGCCAAACCGTGCATGATATGGGTAATGGGCAATTCGCGTGGACAACGTGCGATGCAGTTGTAACAGGAAGTACACATCCACATTGAACTGGAACTAAGCACCTCTTCACGCTTGTTGGCGCGGATCATCATAAAAAGTTCTTGGGGGGGATGTTCCCAATGAGGGCCGAGTGGACAAGAACCAGCGCATACGCCACATTGCATACACCGTTTGACCCATTCGCCTTCTTCAACATTGGCTTCGACTTCCCGCAGGAAGTTGTTGCTATATCTTTTTAAGTCACTCATAAAGACAAATTCCTTGGATAGCGAGTTGATTCATAATGGTTTGAACAAGATGATACTTAGAAATCCGATTTTTGAAAAAATCGGATTTCTTAAACATCGTGTGTTCAGTATTTTGTAGGGGGCCGGCAACGTTTTTTTGTTGCCCACCGAGATGGTAGCCAGATGGTCAATGTCATTAAGTTAAGCCTTG
>JAGLHR010000314.1 GCA_023143415.1 Thiomargarita sp.
ATTCTTATTCCGACGGACGAAAATCTTCTGATGTAGGGGCAATCCCTTGTGGTTGCCTGAGTAGTTACAATTCATAATTAAAAACATGCCAATCCGTACTTTTAATCAGCATTTGCTCAGATGGTTTGACAAATACGGGCGCGTTGACTTACCATGGCAATGTGATCCGACACCTTATCGCGTCTGGATATCAGAAATTATGCTCCAGCAGACACAGGTTAATACGGTTATTCCTTATTATCAACGTTTTATGGAAAAATTCCCAGAAGTGCAAATATTAGCTGACGCTTCGTTAGATGAAGTACTGCACTACTGGACAGGTTTAGGATATTACGCCCGCGCCCGTCATTTACATCTGGCAGCACAACAAATTTGTACCGAACATCATGGTGAATTACCGACGGATTTAAATCATTTAATGCACTTACCTGGTATTGGGCGTTCAACAGCAGGGGCTATTTTAGCCCTGGCTTATGGACAACGTTATCCCATTTTAGATGGTAATGTGAAACGGGTATTATGCCGCTACTACGCCATTGAAGGATGGGTTGGTGAGAAAAAAGTCGCAGAAAAATTGTGGCAATCGGCTGATAAAAATATGCCAGATAAGCGCGTTGCGGATTATACGCAAGCGATTATGGATTTGGGTGCAACAGTTTGTACTCGTCGCCCTCAATGTGGACTTTGCCCTTTCAATTCAGATTGTGTCGCCCATAAAAATGGGCGTGAAACGGCTTATCCTACGCCGAAACCCCGTAAAAAATTACCTGTAAAAACGACCGTTTTTATTATGCTACAAAATTCATTGGGCGAAGTTTTGTTGGAAAAACGCCCGATGAAGGGCATTTGGGGAGGATTATGGAGTTTTCCCGAATGTTCGACAGTCGATGAGATTCCTAAATGGTGTTCACAACATCTTGACGTTGCCCCGCTAAAATGTGATACTTGGGCACTTTTACGCCATACTTTTACTCATTTCCATTTAGAGATTACGCCAGTATTGGTACTCATTGAATTGGATCAAGTCGTCACATTGAAAAATAGATTATGGTATGGAACTCAACCGACGGCTTTAGGTTTAGCCGCTCCAGTGGTTCGATTACTCACAAAACTAACTCGAAATCAAAAGACAGGAGAATTATTATTATGACTCGCATGGTTAATTGCGTTAAACTAGGTAAAGAAGCTGAAGGCTTAAAATTCCCCCCTTACCCTGGTGAAATGGGGCAAAGGATTTATGAAACTATCTCCAACGAGGCTTGGAAAATGTGGGTAAATCAGCAAACGATGCTGATTAACGAATATCGTTTATCACCTGCTGATCCTCAAGCGCGTAAAATGATTGAAGAAGAGATGAAAAAATTCCTTTTTGGAGAAGGTTCAACGCCACCAGCGGATTATGTTCCACCATCTGCTTAATAGACATGTAGACATGTAGGGTGGGCAATGTCTTTTTATTGCCCACCTAAAACCTCGAATTGAGCTTGCTTTCTTAGGAATGAGACTTTAATAACTTCCAAAACCTTTGAGCCAAACCTGACAGGTTTAATTTCGGAAATTGTAACTACTCAGGGCAACCATAAAGGATTGCCCCTACAACAATATTCTTATTCCAACTGACGAAAAATATTCTTAATGTAGGGGCAATCCCTTGTGGTTGCCCTGAGTACTCAGGCAACCATAAAGGATTGCCCCTACAACAATATTCTTATTCCAACTGACGAAAAATATTCTTAATGTAGGGGCAATCCCTTGTGGTTGCCCTGAGTACTTTTCGCATTACTTTTGAGTTAAGAAAGGTTTAATAAGCTCACGAATTTTCCGTACTTTAAAATTATTCGCTAATTGTAGCAATTCATCTGCAAAAGGCGCGAGTTGCTTATCGCTTTGTAACTCCTTTGCTTCCTCCATCAGTTTACCCACATCACCTTTCATCGCCAGTTGATAAAGTGCTTCTGCCAGTTTAGGCGGAGGTGCAATCATCGGTATTTTTTTATCGTCTTCTGATACCGTTTCTGGCGAATGATTGGGCAAGTTAGAAGTATCCTCTTGATACGTCCATTCTAATTCCAAGTATAAACGCAATTTTTCTAGCAATTCATCACTTTGAATGGGTTTAGCAATAAAATCATTACACCCCACCAATAAACTATCCTTACGATCTTGTTCATATACACTGCCGGAAATAGCAATGATCACAACCTCTTTGAGTTCAGAAGTTTGGCGTATCCGACGGGTGGCTTCAAAGCCGTTCATCAACGGCATCATTAAATCCATTAAAATGACATCAGGTTTAAAAACTAAAGCCTTTTCAACTCCTTCTTTACCATTCATGGTTTCAATTACATCAAAACCCAGACTGGTGAGGAGAGTAACGATGAAAGTTCGGGCAGCATCATCATCATCAATGACTAGAATTTTATGTGGCGTGCCTTTAAAACCAATAATCAGTGATTTTTTTGTGGCTTCTAATCGTTCAAAGCCCGGCACTTCTGATAACTTGATCATCACCCAAAACGTGCTACCCTTTCCAACAGTACTTTCAACATGCAATTTACCTCCCATCAATTCAACCAATTTTTTTGTAATGGATAAACCTAAGCCTATACCCTCTATCTGATGCTTTTTATCGCAAAGTTGTTGAAATGGAACAAAAATATTTTCAAATTCCCCAGAAATAATACCGCAGCCTGTATCTTCTATTTGAAAAACCGCTTCTTGATAACTATAAGAAATTTTTAAACTGACTTCACCTTGCTCAGTAAACTTGATCGCATTGCCTAGCAAATGAAGCATAATTTGCCGTAACCGCTTTTCATCAGCATGAACGCAGGTTGGCAGGGGAGACTGTGCTTCGTAAGTGAAAGAAATGCCCTTTTGTTTAACCCGCATTTGAAATAATGCAGTAATATCCTTAATAAAATACCCAAAATGAAAATCAGTCGGATAAAGTTCTAATTTATTCACTTCAATTTTTGACAATTCCAAAAGATCATTAATTAAAATTAATAAAAGCTCACCACTGCGTCGAATAATATCAATAGAATCTTGCTGTTTTGCACTCAACGCTTCATCACGCTTTAAAATTTGGGTATAGCCCAAAATACTATTAAGTGGAGTGCGAAGCTCATGGTTCATATTCGCCAGAAATGCCGTTTTAGTCTGTTTAGCAACATCCGCTTCTTCTTTAGCCTTAATGAGTTTGCGTTCATTTTCCAGTTGTTCGATGATGTCATGAAATATCAGCGCCACGCCTAATAATTCACCCTTTTTATTTCTAACAGGCACGCTACTGTCTTCCATTGGAATTTCACGAGCATCTTGTGCAATTAATACAGTATGCTCTGGTAAATGTACAATACTTCCTTCCCGTATGACTTGTTCAATAGGATTTTTCACGGGTTGTCGCGTTTGCCCATTGATAATATCAAAAACATCAGTGAAAAGTCGCCCTTGCGCGGCTTGGAAAGTCCAACCCGTCATATTTTCTGCAACGGGATTCATAAAAGTAATGTGCATGGAGACATCAGTGGTAATAATTCCATCACCGACGTTTGATAGCGTGACTTCAAACCACTTCCGTTGCTGTTCAACAGCATCCTGTTGTTTTTCCAATTCTCTTGATTTTTCTTGAGACTCTTCCAATAATGCCTGTATTTTTGCGTGACTTTCAATTGATTTAAAACGAATAGCAATATGTTCAACCGCTTGTTGTAATAAATTGGTTTGCCTTTCTGATAATGGCTTGGATAAACCAAGTTCAAGTACGCCTTTAACTTGATCCCCAAAAATCAGCGGTGTCACTAAAATGTGATGGGGTTTTGCTTCACCTAGCGCAGAGCGCACTTTGATATAATCATTTGGAATATCGCTAAATAAAATACTCTTTTGTTCACTTGCCGCTTGCCCAAGTAATCCTTCTCCAAATTCAAATTCGGTGGCTGTGGTATAGGCATTACTGGCGGCTAATTTAAGTACACCATTTTCATTGTAGTAAATCGCACCAATTGGGGCATCCAAAGCAGGTATAATAAAGTTGATAATTTTTTGCCCGACTGTCGCAAATTCTAATTCTCCACGCATTTTTTCGTATAGCTCTGTCAGCTTTGATTTAACCCAATTCTGATTTTTAACGAATTTAGATTCTAATGCTTGTCGATTTGCAATTTTGGCGCGTTGTATTAAATATAAAATAACAAGCAATATCAATAAGTTAAATATAATGAGTAGTATAAATAACGCATAATATTTTTCAACATCTTGCAATTGAAACACGACATAAGTTATCGTAGCAATAACTGATAAGTTCATTAAGCTAAAAAAAACGATTATTTTTTTATATTCGAGGTTTGAGTTTTTTGAAGAAAAACTCAAACCTCGAAAGTTGCTTTCTCGTATTGTCATTACTTTTTAAAGAAATTGGTTTAAGAAATCCGATTTCTTTCAAAAATCGGATTTCTAAGCTCAAAAAATCATCAAGGCATTATCCCTGTTTATATGAAATCCATGTAGATATAATTAACTGATGTTACGCAGGCGCTTTTCAAATCTCAATTCCACCTAAATTC
>JAGLHR010000315.1 GCA_023143415.1 Thiomargarita sp.
AAAAAACTTTAGCCTCGAATGCAGCCTACAATATTCTTATTAATACATCAGAAAATATTCTGATGTAGGGGCAATCCCTTGTGGTTGCCTGAGTAGTTACAAAAACTTTAGCCTCGAAAAGATTATAATCAAAATGACAAAACTCATAGGAAATATTTATTATGTCTGAAGAAGAGTTACAAACCGAAGAGTTACAAACCACAGAAGAAGACACGAGAGAACGTTTTATCCCCATTAGCAAACAGGAAATTTTCGCTGATTTATTAGCGGCTCCCCATTGGAGTGCTGAAGAGCAGCAACAATTTGGCGATTTCTGCCAAATTTTTTCCGCCCTTTACCACTACAAATTTCATTCTCATTTGGAAGAGATAAAGCGTTGTTATACTCCCTTTAACCCAGACACGGATATTGTAACTCAACACAAGTATTCCGACGAGGAAAAACAAGAATATCATCAAACGTTCCTCAATGAAATGCGCCAACTGCTCAATAATGCTAACTACGAGGAACTGACAGTTGATGATATCAACAATGCAATAAATGCAGTTCCATATTATGGTGTTAAGGTGTCTGTCGATTTGGATGATTTTGCCGAAATGATCACCTATTATCGCGGCGCATCTACGAAGGTTGAGTACAAACGCACATGGACAAGTCTCTTTCTGTCCAAAAAGCGTCTTGAAATACCCATTTATAAACGCATTTTCTTTCTGCTGAAATTCAAAACCGAAGATGAACGGGTTGAAGATATTTTGAGAAAGCAAAAAGAAGAGTGGGAAAAGGCTCAAAAAGAAAAGTGGGAAAAGGCTCAAGGTTTGAGTCAGGATAAAACGGACTCAGTCAAAAACCAAGAGGTTTTGAGCAAAGCCCAAAACTTGGAAAATGCCGAGAAAGAAGTTTGGGATGAAGATAAACAGAAAAAATTGGAAAAAAAGGCGAGAAAAAAAGTACAGAAATCCCGCCGAAATCTGCCCGACGATATCAGTGAGGAGGATGTTTTTATCAAACTGTTTAAGAACATCCCTCGCACTGACTTGGAAATGCTCTTTCCTAACCAGAATGTGCAGCTCAAGATGTTTGACAAGATCAAGTTAGCAATAACCGGCGGTGGCGGTACGATTGGCGGAGTATGGTCAACCGTTTCCAAGTTTGCGGCGGCGGCTAACCCCATTATGCTTATCGCTGCCATCGGGGGGTTGATAGGCATTATCTTTCGTCAAATTATGAATATCTTCATGCAGCGTAATAAATACATGATGGTGTTATCACGCAATCTTTACTTTCATAATCTGGACAATAACGCGGGTGTGATTAACTATCTCATTGATATGGCTGAGGAAGAAGAGGGTAAAGAGGCGATTTTAGCCTATTATTTCCTCCACACACAGCATGATAAGAATTACACCCAAGAGAAATTGGATAGTGAAATTGAAAATTACATCCAAGAGAAGTATGGCATAGCCATTGATTTTGAAGTTGAAGACGGACTGCGTAAGTTGCGTCAAGAGGGCATTTTAATTGAGAAAGAAGGGGGATTTTTGAAAGTCCTTGATTTACATCAAACCTGTGCTTGTTTGGATAAACAATGGGATGCTTTTTTCAATCCCGATGAAGAACAGTAGTTGGAATTGTAACGACTCAGGGCAACCATAAAGGATTTGCCCCTACAACAATATTCTTATGTCGTAGGGGCAATCCCTTGTGGTTGCCCTGAGTCGTTACGAATATTGTAGGGGCAATCCTTTATGGTTGCCCTGAGTCGTTAAAAAAATTCATTCTGGTAATGCTGGTT
The DNA here is from genome assembly GCA_023143415.1 of Thiomargarita sp. Lineage (GTDB taxonomy): Bacteria > Pseudomonadota > Gammaproteobacteria > Beggiatoales > Beggiatoaceae > QNES01. The sequence continues at coordinate 1,793 of JAGLHR010000315.1, forward strand.
CAGTGTCGATTTCTTCTGAAATCGTCAACTCAATTACCCCATTCCCTGTCAAAACATCTGAAGAACTGTAGCTTTCAGGTGGCGTGCCAGCACCGCCAGTTATCTTATTCTTTTCTAAAAGCAAACGGTATTCACTGTGGCTACCCCAACGACTACTTGCGTGTCGGGCATTAATACTCCGCATACGTTTCAGACGTATTAGTTGTCGGGTTTCAAGAATTGTCGGAATGGGAGCCATATCGTCACCTTCTTTGCCCTCATTGCTTTCATTAATTTTGGCGACAATTTCTTCATATCTCTCAACATCCACCCAAACCAATTCGCCATTTTCATCAATCTGATATTGAGTAGTGATATCGCCTGTCACCTTCGCCTGTAAAAAGCTAGAGGGTTCAGGTTCCTCAGCTGTGCGATGGATGATTTCAGCACCAATAAAACCATTCTGTACGCTTATAAATCGTAACTCTGTGAAATAAAGGCTTTTTGCCGTTTTATACTCACCTGTCCACGTTGTACCATGCAACTGTTGCTGAAGGAGTTGAGGATCAAAGTGATTTTGCAGATTAGCCTCTTGCAGATGAAAAGTAGCCTTATCAGGATTAAACCCTAATGACAATATCCAATTAAACACCGTTACTTCGTCGTTATGCGTTTCAGTTGTTTCAACGCCGCCAATACGCAATACTGAGGGCAACGGTATTTCAACGGGGGCTTTCTCATCCTCAGTCAAGCTCTCATCCTCAGTTAAGGGATCTGTTTCAGTTGGTATTGCTATTTTCGGCAGGATGTAGGCTTTAGAAAAATCCACCTCAGCTGCTAAAGCCTGTCCATGAAACAATACCATTAAACTCATTACCAACACTAGGGTAATATTGTCTCTCATAGAAACCTCCTCATTATCAATTTAAACCTTTTCCAATAAGACAGCTATCCATCCTGCCACATAGCCACCACTTTCATCATCATTCGTTCCAACACCTGTACCAACAGGAATCATTTGCACGACTTTCCAACCCTCTTCTAATTCATCAGTTAAATGTTCTTGCACTTTCATATCGTCATCATTATCATCATCTAAAGGTATGGTAATCAGTTTTTGCATGTTTAGGCTCCTTTTTTAGCAGAATCAATTTGCTAATTCACGTTGTTAATTTTCAATTTGAATTAAGGGTTGAAATTTTTGTGTTGAGTCAATGTTTTAGCTTGGTGACGATTCAACCCATTTCTGAACCATTAATTTACACCCTCATATTATACTATATATGTACCGTATTTTAAATCAATCAAGTCATGCGAATTAAGAGTTGATTTCCATCTTTCACCGTGTATAATGTTAATGCGAATTTTAAATTTAATAAACTTCTTAAAAATCAACAAGTTATTTTTTTTATTTTCTCGTTCTCGTTAATGTTCAAAGCGAAAGTATTCAAATGGACTCCAATTTCAATTCGCATCAATATGAAAAAGATAAATATCTCAAGGGGACATAAATGAGTATCAACAAAATCCTTACTGTTGATGATTCAAAGGTTGATCTGATTAACATTCAGAATATTCTTTCTGATGCAGGTTACAAGGTTATCACAGCAAACTCGGGTCAAACCGCAATTGAAAAAGCAGTGGCTGAAAAGCCTGATTTAATTTTTATGGATGTCGTCATGCAAGAAATGGATGGCTATCAAGCCTGCCGAGAACTGACTCATCAGGATGCAACCAAGAATATTCCGATTATTTTTGTCACTGCTAAAGGTCAAAAGGCAGATCGCGTGTGGGCTGAAATGACGGGCGCAAAGGGATTAGTACAAAAACCTTATACACCCGATCAAATTATTGAGCAAGTCAATTTACTTAATCAATAAATAGTCGTTCAGAAGAATCAAAGTCATCAGAATATCGCCTCTGAGATTTCCAAAATCTCAGAGGTTCCTCGAATTAATTTGAACCTCGAACATATCACATAAAAAATCCGTTTACTCCGTCAATCCGCTGTACTCTCACTATAAAGCAAAACATGTTTGGCATGTATTCTGCTTTCCTCTCACTCAAGAGCTTATGCTCATCCCGTTTATTGTCTCAGAAAAGAGGAGAAATTCTGGAAACATAAGTTCATCATCAAGTCAATCTATGCCTATTAAATCAACATTCGAGGCTAATGTTTTTTCTTTAAAAAAACATTAGCCTCGAAAAGACAATCTACAATGTTCTTGGTATCAGAAAAAATTTTGGGAAGTGATTGGTTTATTGGTTTAACCCTCGGTATTATTTTATTATTAATGGCACAATTAAACCTCTTACAACCGTTAGAACAAAAAGCGTATGACTGGAGTCTTCGATATAGCAGCCGCGATCCTGGAGAACAGGTTGCTGTTATCGCTATTGATGATCACAGTTTAGCACAATTAGGTTACTGGCCTTGGTCACAATCAGTTCTAGTACAAATGGTTGACTTGTTGACACCATATAGTCAAGTCATTGGCATTACCCCCGCACTGACTAAAGCGCAAAAAAACCCTGGACAAGTTGTCATTGACGATTTAATGACATTTTATGCCAATGCCAAACCACTCAATGCACTAGATAAACAACTAAAACAACTGAAAACTTTAATTAATCAAGTCAATCGACTTAAAATACGGCGTTGTTCAAAATGTAAAAAACGCATTAAACAACTTCATCAATTTTATAATAATTCTATATTTTTAAGTCAATTATCCAATACGTTAACAACGTTTGAAGATAAATTACAGGCGACTTTTATGGAACTAGATAATAATCAACCCTTGGCGAAAAGTTTTAAACAAGCAAATAAAGTTGTACTTGGTATGCCGTTTACGTTGGATCAATTTAATGAAAAAGAGAGTCCTCATTTACCTGATTATTTGCAAACGCATCGCCTTAAAACGATCAGAATGCCATTTAATACGCCACAAAATAATACACCACAACCGCTATCAGGAGTCAATGCGATACCTCCTGGGGCTATTTTATCTGACAGCGTATCAGGAATTGGTTATTTTAACCTTATGAATCCACGTCAAATACCTTTAGTGATTAAATATAAAAATGCTTATTTTCCTTCGCTTTCTCTACTACTTGCCGCAAAAAGTTTTAATCATGATGAAAAGAGTGAAAAGAGTGAAATTGAAGTCAGGCTAGGTGAAGGAATACGCATTGATCAATTACGGATTAATACAGATTCCGCGTTGCGTATTCGTCCCTTTTTTTACAGGAATACAGCGCAATCGTCGTTGATAGTCGATTCTTTCATTGATGTCTTATCGGGGCGTATTCCAGTAGAAAAATATAAAGACAAAATTGTATTATTAGGCTTGACAGATCGTCATTATACGGCTTACCAATCTACACCATTGGGCGAGATGCCGCCCGTATTAGTCTTAGCCCATACAGTGACGAGCTTGCTTAATCAAGATTTCTTAAAAGTGCCTCATTGGGGAAGAGGGCTACAAGTCAGCTTATTTATAATGATGATGGCTTATATCGGCTTCTTATTACCCCTGATGAAAGCACGTCTTGCCCTGATAGTGAGCGGCGGTGTGGTTGTGATGCTCTCTTTATTATATTTTACCTTAATAAATAAAGGGTTATTAATAGAACTCATGTTGCCTATTTTGCTCGTACTATGTGGGCACCTGAGTTTATTATTCAAACGGGGAATTGTCGCTTATCAGGATGCCTTTCGTTCGCATCCAGAAGCGGTGGAAAGTAATCGCTTATTGGGGCTGGCATTTCAAGGGCAAGGGCATTTAGATTTGGCATTTGAAAAATTTCGCAGATGCCCTCCTAATGAAAGCATTTTATCTCTCCTTTACAATCTCGCTTTAGACTATGAACGGAAACGTCAATTACGACGCGCCAGTGCAGTTTATCGTTATATGATAAGCCGTCATTCTAACTTTCGTGACATCGAACAGCGTTTAGAAAGATTACGCCGCTTAAAAAAACCGAGACTATCAGAAAACAGTTTCAATGATTGGCAACTTGACGAAAATAATGAAAAACCGATTTTAGGGCGTTATAAAATAGAAAAAACATTGGGCAAAGGTGCTATGGGCATCGTATATTTAGGCAAAGATTCAAAACTGGATCGCCTAGTTGCGATTAAAACCCTCTCTCTGTCGCAAGAATTTGAAGCAGAGGATTTGCTTGAAGCAACGATGCGTTTCTTTCGAGAAGCCACAGCGGCTGGACGTTTAACGCACCCCAATATTGTTTCAATTTATGAAGCTGGAGAAGAGCAAAATTTAGCGTATATTTCTATGGAGTTTTTTAAGGGCGGTAATTTACTCCCTTACACTCAATCAGAAAATTTATTGCCGATTTCCACAGTTATAGAAATCGTTACTCATGCTGCTGAGGCGTTAGATTATGCCCATAGCCAAGATGTGATACATCGTGACATTAAACCGGCAAATATTATGTATAATCCTGCAACGGGCAAAATTAAAATCACTGACTTTGGGATTGCACGCATCACAGATAATAATAAAACAAAAACGGGTATTATTTTAGGAACCCCATCTTATATGTCACCTGAACAATTGGCGGGAAAACGATTAGAAGGAAGCACCGATTTATTTTCATTAGGCGTGATGCTATATCAACTTTTAACGGGTACTTTACCATTTGAAGCCGATTCGCTGGCGACTTTAATGTTCAAAATTGCCAACGAACCACACCCAGATATTCTCACCGTGCGATCCGATATATCACCCCGTCTCAAGCGCGTGATAGATATTGCTTTGCAAAAAAGGGTTTCGACTCGTTATCAAACAGGAGCCGAATTTGCCCGTGAAATGCAGAACTGTAACAAGCATGGAGAAATCTAACATGTGCATAAAAATGGTTTGCCGCACAGACAAAGGGCGAGTTCGTGAACATAACGAAGATTCTATTGCTATTGATGAATCTTTAGGTTTAGCGGTACTTGCAGATGGCATGGGCGGGTGTCAGGCAGGAGAAGTGGCGAGCAAAATGGCGGTGCAAAGTATCATGGAAGAATTGAGCACCGTTTTTAAAACGCAGCCATCTCAACATCGTCATGCCAATCATCATTATCATTCAGCCACGGTGCGACTTGAACAAGCGGTATTAAAAAGCAATCAACTTATTTACCATAAGGCGGAAGAAAAAAAGAACTACCAAGGAATGGGTACAACAGTCATTGCCGCCTTGTTTAATGAACATTTTATCAGCATTGCCCATATCGGTGATTCACGCCTCTATCGGATCCGTGGTGAGACATTTTGCCAAATCACTAAAGATCATTCTGTACGCCAAGAATTAATCGACTGTGGTTACTATACGCAAGAGCAAGCCCGTCGTTCTCACAATAAAAATCTCGTGACAAGGGCGCTCGGCGTGGGTAAAAAAGTCACTGTTGAAATTCAAGAACATAGCCTGTTAGCCCAAGATATTTATTTGCTCTGTTCCGATGGCTTAAATGATATGATTGATGATCATGAAATACATACTATTATCAGCAACGCTAATACTTATGAAGAAGCGGCACAATCATTGATTAATGCCGCTAATGAAAAAGGCGGTAAAGACAATATTTCTTTAATTTTGATTCGCACCCCCTCGGTGAAATTAGAAAAATCAAAAAAGTGGTGGCTACGCTTGTTTGACTTTTTTAAAATAAGAGCAACGAAGATTGAATGTCATAAAGGTATCTGAATCGACGACTAGACCTGACAGGTTTTGGAAACCTGTCAGGTCTGATTCCACTTTGAAATCACATCGACGACTAGACCTGACAGGTTTTGGAAACCTGTCAGGTCTGATTCCACTTTAAAATCA
>JAGLHR010000316.1 GCA_023143415.1 Thiomargarita sp.
ATTTCAAGGCGGAGTAGTTACTAATAATTTAACATATTTTTGTTGTATGTTAGCATAAAATCAAAAAGGCAAATCATCTTCAATTTCAAAAATTCAATTAACCATTTATGACTTTTCTACCCATTTTTTTAAATATACACGATAAAAGCTGTTTAGTTGTCGGTGGTGGCACGACTGCCACCCGTAAAGTCGAATTATTATTGCAAGCCAATGCCAAAGTCATTGTCGTCGCACCAGATTTGACTGAACAATTATCAGAGTGGCGACATGAAGGGCGTATTATTCACCGCGCCAATCATTTTGTACCTACAGATATACAAAATTGTCATTTAGTCATCGCAGCGACTAATGATAAAGCCGTTAATGAAGAAATCTCAAAATTGGCAAAGGGGCAAAGGATTCTCGTTAATGTGGTTGATCATCCAGAGTTATGTTCTTTTATTATGCCATCTATCATTGATCGCTCTCCTGTACAAATTGCAGTTTCCACGGGGGGGGCATCGCCTGTTTTAGCGCGGTTATTACGCGCTCGCTTGGAAAGCATGATCCCGGCGACTTATGGAAAATTAGCCGAATTTGTTGCCAGTTTTCGTGATAAAGTCAAGCAACGTTTATCTTTTAATGAACGCCGCCAATTTTGGGAGGATGTTTTACAAGGTCCAATTGCGGAGATGTTGTTATCGGGGCATACAAAGGCGGCAACTCAAGCATTAGAAAATTTGATTGATAAAACGGTAGTTGAGCAAAAATATGGTGAAGTGTATCTCGTCGGTGGCGGGCCTGGCGATCCTGATTTATTAACTTTTCGCGCTTTGCGTTTAATGCAGCAGGCAGATGTGGTGCTTTATGATCGTTTAGTTTCGCCAGAGGTGTTAAATTTAGTGAGACGCGAGGCGGAGCGTATTTATGTGGGCAAAGCTCCTACCAATCATCCTGTTCCACAAGGTGAAATTAATCAATTATTGATCAGTTTGGCTAAAGAAGGTAAACGAGTGTTACGTTTAAAGGGCGGCGATCCCTTTTTATTTGGCAGGGGTGGGGAAGAAATTGAAACGTTGATGGATGAAGGGATTGCTTTTCAAATTGTGCCAGGCATTACTTCTGCAATTGGCTCATCTGCTTATGCGGGCATTCCTCTTACACACCGCGATTATGCACAATCTTGTATTTTTGTTACTGGGCATCTCAAAGATGATAGTATCAATATGAATTGGGATGCGCTGGCTCAAGCACATCAAACTGTCGTTATTTATATGGGGTTACGAGGTTTGCCTGTGGTTTGTCGTGAGTTGATAAAACATGGTATGCCGGCGGATAAACCAGCAGCACTTGTACAAAAGGCGACTACAATGGATCAGCGTGTTTTAGTCGGTACATTGGAAACGCTGCCCAGCATTGTTGATGCGGCGGATATCAAGCTTTCTAGCATTATTATTATTGGTGATGTTGTTAAGCTGCATGAAAAATTGGCTTGGTTTACGCCATGTTCTGCTTAATGCGAATTAAGTTTCAAAAAACTTCTTTTAAATCAAGCATTTAAAAAAGTTTTTATCAATATCGTTCTGGAGTCCAAAAAACTTCCAAAGCTGAAGC
>JAGLHR010000317.1 GCA_023143415.1 Thiomargarita sp.
AAAAGAAATATATTGCGAAGCAAAAGTACGATAATAATCAATTGCCAAATTGGGAAACCATATTTTAATCTCACCAAATTCAAAATAAAAGGGAATCACCGTACCATTATCGCTCCACAACTGATTAAAAATCCGTTGTACAAAGGCGGTTTTGCCGCGTTTACGTCTAGAGATAATGACTCTGGATTTGGAAAGTCTTTTCGGAATATTCGCCAACCAGTTATCGAAATATTTCAATTCTCGTTCCCGCCCTACGAATAATGCGGGTTCACCGATTTTCTCGCTTAATGGATACTGCATATTTTTTACCTCATTAATTAATTCACCATTAAAATCCAAAACCCACCACCGTCACATCATCCATTCTATCATTATCACCTTGATATTCATTGAAAGTCTGAAGTAATTTCTCTGCTTGTTCGTCAAAGGATTTATGGGTGTTTTTCATTAATAGCTGTTTAAAACGCTTTTTGCCAAAGGGAAAACGTTTTGAACCGCCAAGTTGATCGATAAAACCATCCGTTGTTAAATAAAATGACATCCCTTGCTCAATGTTAATAGTCTGTGTGGTGAACTGAAAGTTGAGATCAGATTTTTTATAGCCGATGCTTTGCCTATCGCCCTTTATCACATTGATTTTGTTATTGTTTATATAATAAAGCGGCAATTTCGCGCCAGCAAAAGTGAGGAGTTTTTGGCGGGGTTTCACAAAACAAATGATCGCATCAAGCCCATCATCAGATTGAACATGTTCGGTATCTTGTTGTAATGAGGTTTTGACGAGAAAATTAAGTCGTTTAAGTATTTCACTGGGTTCGTGGCATTCCTCATCCTTGACAATGCGTTTTAAGTGGGTTGAAGCAATCATCGTCATAAACGCGCCAGGTACTCCATGCCCTGTGCAATCCATGAGTACCACAATAAACCCATCCTCAAAAGATTCGGTATAAAACATATCACCGCCCACTATATCCCTTGGTTTCCAAATAAAAAAGCTCTTCGGCAGGTAAGTCTTAACTTGTTCATCGTATGGCAATAAAGAAGACTGTATGATTTTTGCGTATTGAATACTTTCCATAATCTTTTTATTAACCGCTTCAGTCGCTGCAAGACGCAAAGCGTGAACTTGGAGTTCTTTAATATGAAGATGGGTTTTGATTCGCGCAAGAAGTTCCTCTTTAGAAATCGGTTTAGTCAGGTAATCATTCGCACCCGTCTTTAACCCGATCACTAAATCAGAAACTTGATCTTTAGCCGTCAAGAGTAAAATGGGAAGATCATCGGCTTGCCACTTTTCACGGATTTTTTGCGTCACTTCATAACCTGTCATACGTGGCATCATCACATCTAACAAAATAATATCGGGTTTGAAGTTGTTTTTCATCAGTGCCAACGCTTCGATGCCAGAAGTGGCTTGAACAATATTGTAGTTTTGTAACGATAAATAGTTTTTAAGTACTTGTAAATTAACGGGTTCATCATCAACAATCAGGATTGTGAAGTGCCCCTTATTGACAATCGTTTTGGTGACGGTACTTGGAAATGTGGGAACTGTTGTGCTTTGTTGATCTAAGAGTCGTGAAACACTTGAGTTGGCATGAACTTTTGATAATGAATGCTTGATAACGGATAACGGAGCCTGTACTTGTTTTTCTGCAATGGGTAAGGTAAATGTAAACTGTGAACCAACGCCATAAGTGGATTTCACCCCAATTTCTCCACCATGCAATTGAACTAATTGTTTAGATACGGCTAAACCTAAACCTGTGCCACCGTATTTTCGAGAGATGGAACCTTCCGCTTGTTCAAAAGATTCAAAGATTCGATCTAACTTATCCTCTTCAATGCCAATGCCTGTATCAGAAACCGTGATCGCTAAATATTTTTCATAACCCTTTTCTTTACTCTCGTCAAAGGGGAATTTGTCCCCATTATGGTTATAGTGCGCTTTTTGAATAGGGACATGTAGCTGTGCAAAAATGTCGATATGACCCTTATCAGTGAACTTGATTGCATTACCAATCAGGTTATACAGAATTTGCTGTAAACGATCCTCATCCGCATTGACAAGGGGTAAGTCAGAATCAATCGCGTTAATCAGTTGCACCGGTTTTTGACCAATCAATGGTTTATTTACGAGAAGTATGAATTCTGTAAATTCTCGTAATTTTATTGCTTTTTGGTGCAATTCAAGTCTTTGGTCTCTCAAATTGGAAAAATCAAGAATATCATTCACTAATGCGGCTAATCGTTTTCCACTACTCACAATCATAGCGAGATTACTTTTGGTATTATGATTTAACTCATCAGTCTCCATCATAGATTCGGCAATACTGATAATACCATGAAGTGGAGTGCGTAATTCATGGGAAGTATTGGCTAAAAATTCATCTTTGAGCTTGTTTAAGTGTTGTAATTCTGTATTCTTAAATTCAAGGGCATAAAACGACGTTTTCAGTTGCGCTGCCATTCGGTTAAATGACTTAGCCAATTCTCCCAATTCATCATAACGCTCAACCGGTAATAATATTTGTTCCCATTTTCCCTGGGCAATTTGTGCCGCTGCACGATTAATCCATAAGATGGGTTGAATAATCCATTTTGCGGTGATGAAACCTACCAGAATAGCAGTGAATAAAGCAATGAAAAATAAGAAAAGAGTGATGCGAGTATTCCTCTCAATTTGTGCCATAAAATCTTTTTCTGGTATAACAAGCACAATGAGCCAGTCTAATCCCTTATCATCGTTCAAGGGCAAAACTTGTACAAATTGCCGATAACCGTCCATTTTAAAATCAAGTTGTACTGAACTTTGAATTTTGTTGAGCGTACCAAAATGGGCTAATAAATATTTAGCGGTACTCTGAGTCAGAGGATGATAACTTTCTGTGGCTTTAAACCGTTCTTGGTTGATAAATGGTTTTTCTGCTGTGGAACTCGCCACTAATAAGCCTGAACGTTCAATAATAAAACTTTGCCCAGTTTCACCCATTTTTAAATTTCTCAAAAAGTCACTGATTTGTGAAAAACGCATCGTGCTGAAGAGTACGCCGTCTAAATGACCTTTTTGATCATAAATGGGCTGAACAGCACCAATATTTGGCGTGGATTGGATTATGTTAGGAAAAATATCTGTCCATCTGGGTTTTTCCGCATGAATGGCGGATTTGTACCAAGAATGAATACGTGGATCATCGTAGCGATTGATCAAAACGGGTGTGCCATCGTCAAGCCTTTCTACGCCTATCAGTTCTCCTTTTTCATTGCCAATCATAATACTATTAACAGAGTGGAATAATTCTAATTGTTGCAACAAATAGGGAGTCCAGTGGGCTAAATTTTGAATGGAAAATAACTGAAGAGTGATGGTATTTTGATTACTTTGATTGACTTGATGAGGCATTTCTAGGTAAGTTTGGCTATGTTGTACAATGCGTTCACTGATTTCGCTCATTAATTGTGTCGCCAGATCATTAATTGCTTGTTGTCCATGACGAAATGAGAGCCAACCTACCAAACTGACTACCGCAATGATTTGTAGAATAAAAGGTACGATGAGTACAAAACGGAGTGGTAATTTGTTAGAGTACCTTGATTTCATAAGTGAGTTATCAGATCGTTCAGATTATCGGCTCTTTCTGCGATTTATAGCTTGATGTGACGCAGGGTTCTTCCAATTTTAAACCCACCTAAATTCCACCGATTT
>JAGLHR010000318.1 GCA_023143415.1 Thiomargarita sp.
TTGTGGTTGCCCTGATTATGTCGTAGGTTGCACACCCTTGTGGTTGCCATGAGTAGGTTGTAATTGTAGGGGCGAACCTACGTGTTCGCCCTTAGAAAATTGTAATTGTAGGGGCGAACCTGCGTGTTCGCCCTTAGGAAATAAAAAATGGCCTAATACATGAAAATACATACACTTTCTATAAAAAATTTTCGTGCCATTGAGAAACTCTCAATTGATTTTACCAACAATCTGTCTCAACCAAGGCAAGTTACGTTAATAGTTGGACCAAATGGCAGTGGCAAAACATCAATTCTTGATGCTATTCTTATGGTTGTGCGTACATCGGAAAATTTAAAAAATCTCAGACTAAGAGATGGGTTAGAATTTTCCGCCGCACAACTGGTTCGTGGAAGAGGTCAAAATGCAGAAATTCAATTTGAGTACTCAATAGAAGAAGAAGAAGCCTTAAAAATCAACAAAGTTTTTAAGGAAGGCAAAATTCACTTGCCTTTTCCTTTCCCTAAAGATGATATTTCAAAGGCACCTTGTGGTGAACCGACTAAGTGTATATGGAAATACCCTAGATATGGAAGGGGAAAGCCTTATGTATTATCGTCTTTTCCAAAGAATTCCGCAAAGATACTCGGCGCACGCGGGTTTGCAGCTCAAGCGGTGGAAAAAAATCTTATTTATAGTCGTATTTTTGAGAACATTGGCGGTGTATGTTACTTAGATCAAAGACGTTCTTTTCGTCTGACCAAAGAAGATTTTTCACTCAAAAATAGAGATAATCATTCACATGATGATGTTTTGTCATGGATTTATCAATATTATGAAAGAGATTTAGCGTGGAATGAAGCAAAGTTTGGCGAATCATATTGGAAAAAAATACAAAGATTATTCAATAAAATATGTTATCCCTCTCAATTAATTGGCCCCGAATCTGGACCAGATATGATTACGCTTATTTTGAACAAAAATAATGTGGAGTATGATATATCACAGATGAGTTCAGGAGAACACCAAATATTAAGAATACTCGTTGGTTTAGCGGCGGAAACCGCAGTTAATTCGATTGTTTTATTAGATGAAGTTGAATTACATTTACATCCGGCTTGGCAAAGAAAGCTTATACAGGTATTGCGTGATGACGATTCAAATAACCAATACATATTTACCACGCATTCTCCATTTGTGAAGGAGTTATTCTTCAAAGACGAAATAATAGATTTGGGTAGATTAGATTAATCACTATGTCGTATTCAAACTCAAAAGATTTTTTTTATATTCTAGTAGAGGGCGAGCCTGAAAGCCCAGAAGTTCCTTTTCTCGTCAATATTATTGATAGAATATTTGATAATAATAATATTCCCTTTCCTTCAATAGTAACCGAAGTGGGTGGAAGTTCATCATTCAAATCGTTTGCCAAATTTTGCTATAGGGAATCAGAAACTCATTTGACAATTCCGGTTATTGCACTATCTGATAATGACTATAGAACTTCTTTAGACAAAGTACAAAGTCACAATAGCAATCTTATCAAGAACAAGCAACCCAAAATCGTCTATTGGAAAAGACACGAATGGGAAAATTATTTGCTTGATGAAACCAGTCTTATTGCCGATTTGATTAATCAACTTCCAAGTCAAACCTCAGTAAAAAAAGGTAAGTCTTCAAAAAATCAAAATTTAACGGTTTCCAAAGAAGAAATTGATACTGCATTGCTCAATTATTTTCAAAATCAGAAACAACTAAAAAATGAGTTTTGGGAATGTCTCAAGTTTAATTTATCTCGTCAAATAAAAAAGTACCCTTCTATAGAAAAACCCGATAATTTTGAAGGGCAAACTCTTAGCGAAATTGGAAATTGGTTCTTGGAAAAATCCAGAAAAACTGAGGATGTTTTTAAATTACGGAATATTTCTCCTAACTTATTCCAAACTATTATGAAGGAATTTGATTGGGAACCGCTTATTAATTCTACAAGTATTGTCAGCTTTGAACATGCTAAAAAGTATTTCAGAGGCAAAGAAGCCTTTGATTGCTTATATGAATTTATTCAGAAAAAGGTGAAACTTCATAATTTATCTAAACAAGAATTAAAAAAAGATATTCTCCAAAAATTAATGATTTCTACTCCGTCTTCAATTTATTCTGATTTGGAAAACTTATTGCTGACTGAACTCAATATTAGCCTGCTAAACCAAGATTAGGAATGAGTTCGAGATTTAAATTTTTTGAAGAAAACCTCAAACCTCGAAAACCATTGCCTCGAATGCTTTAGTTTTGGGCTTTTGAACTAAGGGCTTTTGAACTGAGGGCTTTTGAATATTTCACTAAAAACTTCGCCTGTTTTTTAATGTCTGGATAAAGCCGATGTTCTTTATTTTTGAGTAACTGTGCCATGATTGCTTTTGCTTCATCAAAACGTTCAAAACGTTCTCCTAACAATTTAGCCATTAACAGTTTCACCTCGATGCTGTCAGGATGCTCTGGATAACGAGAGAGGAAATCTTGTAATAAAGAGAATGCGAGTGAATACTGCTTTTTTCCACGAGCGATATTGGATAACTGCATGATTTGATAAGAATTTTTCAGTTTAAAATTGGCATCAAGCGTAAGACAGGCTTGGTAAATGGCAAGTGCTTTGGCTAATTGTTTTTTTCGGAGCAGTAAACCGAGGTAATATTGTCCGTATGCCAAAGCAACCCTTTTAGTTTCCCAAAGAGAAACACGCTCAAAGAGTTTTTGATGAATCTCCAACTGTTCTTCCAACGCCGGTAATTTCGCCAATAACGTCTCAACCGCTTCTTGCTGTTTTCCCTGTTGTCTGGCTAAGCAATAGATTTCATCCAATAATTCCCCAAACTGTTTATCCTTCGCCTGTTGTTGCGCCTCCTCTTCTCTTTCCGGTGAAAAAACCACTTCCAAACCTAAAAAATCACGGCGGTGATAAATAACAAAACCGAGTAGATGAAATACCATGAGCAACAAATACACTTCTAGCATAACTATTAACAACAATAAAAAACCGCTGTTGATTCTCCAAACCCATTGCGGAATGAACACACCGATAAGCGGTATCCCCGGAAAAATCGGAAAACTTAACAAAACAACTAAACCAAATAATATACTGATAAAAAGATAAGTCATGCCAATCTGTTTTACCAAGAGAAATAATCGCAACGGATTGAGTGCAGCCTGTAAATTATTTTGCGTGGCGATAACAACCGCACTGGCAGGGATAAAAAAAATACCTATCGCTAAAAAAAAGTCGGCTGGAATATGACCCACTTTAGTTTGGAGAATCTGGAAAATACCGAAAATAAAGAGTAGATAAAAAAGTTGTTTAACAGGGCGTTGATTAGTCGGATTCCACAGTTCAAATGTGAAGGCTGGCGGTGTGGCATAGCCTAAAATTGTCTGTTCAAGTACGCCATAAGCATATTTCAAAGTAGCCGCCATAATAATAACAAAAGCAGGTAATCCGAGTATATTGCCCAGCGTTATCCACAAAATCAATGAAAAAATAATAATTAAAGGTAAAGCGTGCCCTTGTAACGGATAAATAAGAATATAAGGCAATTGTTGTAACAGCGAAGGGTTGTAAATCATCCGTGCGTATGCCGCATGTTCTTTAATTTGAAATTGTTTTGGTGGCGTTTTTTTCATGATGTTTTTTTAAGAAAAGCCCGACGACTTGATGTTGGGCGCATTCTTATTTTCACGGAAATTTGAAAAATAGTCGTCAAGGAAAAAAGTAGGCATTGCCAAAATCGTCATTTATAGAAATACGATTTCAAATAATAAGAAGTCAGGTAGGGTGGGCAAAGTCCTTTTTTTGCCCACCTTCCTCATTAAAAAAGTGCCGTTGCACCCACGGTGCAACGCCATACATGGCTTCCAACGCTTCAGCGTTGGGATTTTTA
>JAGLHR010000319.1 GCA_023143415.1 Thiomargarita sp.
GAATAGTCTGCTAAAGCAGACTAAGGAATGTGCATCAAATCAAATCGTTTCGAGGTTTCCGTTTTTTGAAGCGGAAACCTCGAAAACTAAACCTGTCAGGTTTGATGCAACATTGTCGAAGTTATTTTATGCACGTTTTCTACCACGCGCCAGCGTGGTAACCAGATTAAAAAAATTGGCGAAAATACAGTATATTGATGTTATTGTTTTTTTGTAACTACTCAGCCTTGAAATCAATTTCAAGGCTAAAAGCCAAAGCAGGCTCAGCTAAACTCTCTCTATAATTAATTAGTCTGTTTTAACAGTCGAGGCTAATGTTTTTTTTCAAAAAAACATTAGCCTCGACTTTAGTTTTTAGCCTTGAAATTGATTTCAAGGCTAACCGCTGAGTAGTTACGTTTTTTTTTCCATTTTGAAAAAGAAAATATACCATGAATAAACTAACTACAGCGTTAATGGCTGTACCTATGACATTGATATTTGCCAATTCAGCGTTTGCTGAGTTGTCGCCAAATTTATTGCTTAATTCTGGTGCTGAAAAAGGAGATGCTTCTGGGTGGAGCGTTAGTAATTTTGATGTATATACCCAGAAGAGAAACTTGCATCCTCATGCAGGAACTTATGCTTTTTTTTCTGATCAATATAAGAATACTGGAAGGGTGGCTCAAACCGTAGATGTTTCTACTTATGCTTCTGATATTGATACGGGCAATGCCCAAATCAAGGTGGGGGATGGATGTCATCGGAAAGAACTTCTTCCGAATGTGAACTAAGCGTCCAATATTTTGAGGAGCAAGGGGGGGTTTTAAGTGAAAATACGACTGGTAAAGTAGCTTGCACTGATGCACCCTATGATTGGCATCAAGAATTATTATTGGGAACAATACCCACAGGAACAAGAACAATAACTTTGTCATTTCGATTTACTGATAGCTACGGTGGTTTCAAAGGAATTGGATTTGATAGTGCTTCTTTTTACGTTGAGCAATGAATAATTGCTAAGGAACGTTTCGAGGTTTTAGTTTTTTGAAAAAACTAAAACCTCGAAAATGAAATAAATTCCACCATGTTGAATCAGACCTGACAGGTTTTGAAAACCTGTCAGGTCTAGTTCAGGTCTAGTTGTCGATATTATTTCATGCACGTTCCTAATTTATAACTGTACTTTCGCTTAAATCCTGTCACTTTATGATTTTTTATAGTTTTTATAGTTCCCACGCGCCTGCGTGGGAACCAGATAAAGGATTTTTAGGTGTCAACTTGGAAATAATTACATGAACGATAAACTAATGCCAATATTTTTATATGGTTTATATTGATGTTGGAGATGGCTCAATAATGAAAAAAACAGTTGCAGAATGGGCGAGCCAGTTTGAAAAAAGGCAGACTCCAAGTCATAGCCCCAATTATCAGTTCCAAATCAAATTTGCAGGTACTCAAGAAATCAGAGTACAAGGTGGTGGTGAGAAAATTTGGGCTGATGGTATCAGAGCCGAAGATGGCTTTTTATTAGAATGTAAATTTATAGTTCAACCCGATAGAAGCCCTTTTATAGAAGATTCACAAATCCCGAAATTTATACGGGAGAAAATAGTTAATAGCGTTACAGATGAGTTTGTTCGGTATGCAGCTATAATTAACGATCCTAACACGCCAATTAACGCTTTAGAAGTTATTATCAATAATCCTAGCGCGGCAGCATTTTTTCAAGAATTACTCCAACAATACCAAATACCAGGGCGTGTTGTTTATAAGGAACTATAATGAATTACTTGATTTCACCCCTAGAAGAAACCGATTTCAAAATTGAGCAAGCGCAATTAATTAATGCTCTCAAAGCAGAATGGTCTAATATTGACATTCAAACCATAGTAAACCCTGAGCGAGCCTATTCATTATCATTCAGAATACCTCTAACAAATGACATCTTAGAAGGTCGCTTAGAACGAGCCGGACAATGCGTCGTTTTAGAGGGAGATGTACGAGATTGCGCTCAATTTGCGCTCTGGCTCCGTTCACAGCTTGATAGCAAACACAAGTTGCTTTTTTATGATGAGGCTTATTCGGCTGATGTTGAGCTTGGTTCAGAAACAACGGCGCATGAGATTATAAAATGCTTTATGTCTCTTGAAGACGCGCCCTATTCTTTTAGTGCAGCCGACGACTCGCAGATAACGACGATTACCTTGCGTATGCCAGAGAAAGTGGTTAACTCACTGGCACGTATTGCACCCGTATTTGGATTTTCTAATTATCAGCCTTTAATTCAACATTATGTTGATGAAGGCTTACGAATAGATATACAACGATTGAATAATCCAAGCCTTCAAAAACTAACCAAAAGTTTAAAATATTATGGGGTCGATGAAGGCTTGATTGCAAAAGCGATTGAGGAAGCGACTCATTAATATAGAGGCTGCATTCGCCTTAATAATGAGCTAGGAACGGTGGGCAAGAAAAAGACCTTGCCCACCCTACAATACTATTAGCCTCGAATGGATTAAAAAATAGGGTATTAATTCTTTAATCTATTGATTTAATTAATCATTTTGTTTTGCTTTCAAAAAACTTAAATTTTGCGGGATGGGGGTTTTGCAACCCTGTCTGAAACGTTTCAGGGTGTTTCTTGATAATTTAAAAAGCTCAAGTTATGACGGTGCTAAGTCTATTCAAATAAATTTCTTAATTTCCGTTTTAATTCATTAAAATTTTTATGTGAAAAATCATAAGGTTTGTTAGGGTATCCTATTTTATATATTTGATTTAAAATACTTTTATCATTATCTTTTGATTTAAATTCTGAACAAGATAAGAAATCTTCGATACAATTTTTATGTGTCTCAGGAATGGTAGAAAGTATGAATGACTCTAAATATCCTTCTTTCGTTTCCGGATCACAAACAATATAAATATCTGAATATTCAGTAAATCCTAATTTATCAATGATATTTTTTAACGCATTTTCG
Source organism: Thiomargarita sp. (assembly GCA_023143415.1). GTDB lineage: Bacteria > Pseudomonadota > Gammaproteobacteria > Beggiatoales > Beggiatoaceae > QNES01. The sequence continues at coordinate 2,967 of JAGLHR010000319.1, forward strand.
GTATTTTGATAGCCACCGTATTTTTTATCATTAGGTTCATAATCGGCATCAACAACAAATAAAAGTTTATTCACTTCTTCATCTTCAATATGATTTTTTATCTCTTTATAATTCGGATGTTCTGATTTAAAAAAATGACTTTTTGCACCCATACCAAAGAATACGACTCTATCACCATCTAACTCTAATGCTTGTATTAGAAGTTTTAACAGTTCATTATCATAAGTGTTTTTAGCATTTCCTTCATGCAAGATAGCTACTTTTACCATCCTCTTACCTCATGATCTTGTTCCATACTATTTTCTAATAACTCATAGTCATAAACGCTTGAAGAAATCTGACTACTTTCTAATCTTGTCATTTTTACATAAGAAACATTTTTATACGCCATTTTTTTAGAAACTTTATAATAAGATTCAATGCAATCTTTTGAATGGGTTGTCGCAAAAACTTGGCAATTGAGCTCTTCTGAAAGCGTTAAAATGATCTCCCATAATCTATCTTGGTGAGTATAGTGAATTCCATTTTCAATTTCGTCTAAAAATAAACAACTATCTTGACAAACGAGGATTGCCGAAATGATAGAAATATATCTTTTTAATCCATGCCCTAATTCTGAAATATCTTCAAATTCTTTTTTACTGTCTAAAAATACTTTTGGTATATTATCAATAATTTCAAATTCTAATATATCACGATCAAATTCACTAATATATTGATTTAATTTACGTTTTTTTCTACTTTTCCTCATACGATTATCTAAACTAATTATTAAGTCATTGTCAATTTTATCGCTGGGAATAAAATTTTCAGATACAATGGTTTTTTCAGACAAAAATTCCCTGAATAAATGAGGGCTTGCTAAAGGTGATATATCCAGTTCAAGCTCATTTATGTTAACAGTTACGTCTAAATCTTTTACTCCTATATTTAATTTCAAAGAGTTATTATTAGTCTGAATAGACATCGTGTTAAATTTTTTTAAAAGAGAAAAAGCGATCTGTAAATCCTGGATATCATAGTTTACTGTCTGTCTTAATTGTTCCATTAAAGCCAAGCTACTAACCAAAGAAACAAATGAATGAACCAGATTACCCTCCTTTTTATTCAGTTCATTGATCCAAAAAGCTTCCATCAAAGCGGTTTTTCCCACATTATTTTTTCCGCCAATAAGATTAACCCTTTTAAACCCATTCGCTTTAAAATCTTCAAAACACTTAAAATTCTTAATTTCAATTTCTGTTATCAAGTTTTCATTCATTTTAATAATCCTGCTCATAATTTCTTTGAGTACAACTGCTAAAGATAAAGATAAGTTTAAAAAGAACAATAACTTACATTTATTTACGTTCATTCATCATTTCGAGTTTTTCTTCAAAAAACTAAAAACTCGAAAACCATTCACTATTCCAGTATAACATTAAACTGTTGCATGAGGCGCTGAGGTGGGAAATGAAATATTTATGTAGCACATTGGGAATGCGAATAAAAGGGTTTTATGATTATGGTGGGCAAGAAAAAGACTTTTTCGAGGTTTTAGTTT
>JAGLHR010000032.1 GCA_023143415.1 Thiomargarita sp.
ACCCTACATTAAGAGATACCACCAAATTTTGATAGGATACGCTAAAGCGTTGGACTCCTATACAAAGCTAAAGCGTTGGACTCCTATACAAAGCTAAAGCGTTGGACTCCTATACAAAGCTAAAGCGTTGGACTCCGATACAAAGCTAAAGCGTTGTACTCCGATACAAAGCTAAAGCGTTGGACGACTTCAGAACGACATTTTAATAGCGATAATATTGATGAAATAATAGCAATTTATATTATAATCGTAATTAACATTATCTTTTATTGCAAATTAAAATTTAAGATTAAATTAAAAATAAAAATTGATTCAGAAAACCCTTTTAAAAAAAGGGTTTTAAAGGAATTTCTGTGGAACAAATTCGAGGCACAACCATTTTATCAGTACGCCGTGATGAAGAAGTTGTAATAGGCGGAGATGGGCAAGTTTCTCTGGGCAATACAGTGATGAAACATAATGCCCGTAAAGTGCGGCGTTTATATCACAATAAAGTCATCGCAGGTTTTGCGGGTGCCACAGCGGATGCTTTTACCCTATTTGAACGTTTTGAAGGCAAATTAGAAAAACACCAAGGGCATTTAACCCGCTCGGCTGTTGAACTGGCAAAAGATTGGCGAACAGATCGCATGTTACGACGCTTAGAAGCCCTACTGACAGTGGCAGACAAAACCACTTCATTAATTATCACTGGCACAGGTGATGTCATAGAACCAGAATACGATTTGATGGCAATAGGCTCCGGCGGGCCTTATGCACAAGCGGCAGCAAAAGCATTGCTGGATAACAGCACATTGAGCGCGAAAGAAATTGTTGAAAAAGCATTACATATTGCTGCCGACATTTGTATTTACACTAATCATAACTTAACGATTGAAAAACTGGCTACTGGTTCAGCTTGAGGCAATACAAAGAAAACTATGAGCGAAATGACTCCCAAAGAAATTGTCGGTGAATTGGATAAACACATTATTGGTCAAACTGCGGCTAAACGGGCAGTCGCCATTGCACTGCGTAATCGTTGGCGACGTATGCAGCTTGAACCGATTTTACGCAACGAAGTGACCCCCAAAAACATTTTGATGATAGGGCCAACTGGTGTCGGTAAAACCGAAATTGCCCGACGTTTAGCCAAACTAGCAAATGCCCCCTTCATTAAGGTAGAAGCCACCAAATTTACCGAAGTCGGCTATGTGGGGCGCGATGTAGAGTCAATCATCCGAGATTTGGTCGATATGGCAGTGAAAATGACTCGTGAAGATGCCATGAGTCAAGTTAAAAATGAAGCGATCGATGCTGCTGAAGAACGGATATTGGATGCCCTATTACCTTCACCACGAAACAACAGTCGCCATGAAGAAGGAACAGAAGAACCCTCATCAACACGACAAAAATTAAGAAAAATGTTGCGTGAGGGCAAATTGGCAGATCGAGAAATTGAAATTGACGTGAATGACACTCGTATTGGTGTTGAAATCATGGCGCCCCCCGGCATGGAAGAAATGACCAGTCAATTGCAAGGCATGTTTCAAAACATCGCAGGTAATCGGACAAAATCCCGCAAAATGCGTGTTAAAGAAGCGAAGAAAGTGCTAGAGGAAGAAGAAGCAGTACGATTGGTGAATGATGAAGAGTTGAAAACACAATCAATAGAACGAGTTGAACAAAATGGTATTGTGTTCATAGATGAAATCGACAAAGTGACTAAACGATCTGATGTCGTTGGTGGTGCTGATATATCGCGTGAAGGCGTACAACGCGATTTATTACCACTCGTTGAAGGTTGTACGGTTAGCACTCGATATGGCATGGTTAAAACTGACCATATTTTGTTTGTCGCATCTGGTGCTTTTCACCTAGCCAAACCTTCTGATTTAATACCAGAATTACAAGGACGTTTACCAATCCGCGTTGAACTTAACGCACTTAACGTCGAAGATTTTGTTCGCATTTTGACAGAACCGGATGCCTCTTTGACGGAACAATATATCGCCTTGATGCAAACGGAAGAACTCAATCTGGAATTCACTCAAGACAGCATCAGACGACTCGCTGAAATGGCTTGGCAAGTCAATGAACGGACTGAAAACATCGGAGCGCGGCGATTGCATACCGTACTGGAATGTCTATTGGAGAAAATTTCTTTTGATGCACCTGACAAAAAAGGAGAAGCGGTGACGATAGATGTTGACTATGTCAATGATCATTTGAATGACTTGGTTAATAACGACGATCTGAGCCAGTATATTCTTTAACAATTTGTAACTCAGGCAACCACAAGGGTGTGCAGCCTACATCAG
>JAGLHR010000320.1 GCA_023143415.1 Thiomargarita sp.
TTCACTCTACCCACCCTACTTTTTCTCGTTCCCACGCCAGCGCGTGGGAACGAGAAATTTAGCTGAGCCTGTTTTAGCTGTCCGCCTTGAAATCAATTTCAAGGCGGAGTCGTTAATCTATTTTTAGATATTTATTCAAATCCAACTTGACTTGTAACCATTTATTGTCCGCATGTAAATTTTCCCAATTGATTGCAGATTTTCCATGCAAGCGCATTAAACGGACTTGAGAGGTGGGGGAGTGATATTCACCTAAATTATCAATGACTTGAATAGCGGCGGTTTGATCATTGCAAATGAGTACCATGTCACAGCCCGCTTGTAATGCTTGTTGAGTTCGTGCGAGATGATCGCCGACGACGGCTGCGCCTGCCATAGTAATGTCATCGCTGAATATAACCCCTTCAAATTCATAAGTTTTACGCAAAATATCTTGTATCCAACGGTGTGAAAAACCCGCCGGTTGCGTATCCACTTTTGGATAAATGACATGAGCGGGCATAATCGCAGCGAGTCCATAATGTATCATGCGTTCAAAGGGCAATAAGTCTTCAAATTGTATGTCTTCAAACTTGCGTTCATCAATGGGCAACGCTATGTGTGAATCGGGTGCAACTGAACCGTGTCCAGGAAAATGTTTACCTACCGCCATCATACCGGCTTGACGCATACCTTTCATCATAGCGTGTGCTAATTCTGCCACAATTTCTGGTTCGGCATGAAATGCGCGATCTCCAATCACGGTACTGATGCCTCGCCCTAAATCTAGCACGGGCGCGAAACTAAAATCGACACCAACAGCGCGTAATTCAGCAGCCATTAACCATCCCATTTGTTCAGCCAATGTCAAGGCTTGTTGACTGTTGCGATCATAGAGTACGCCTAATTGTGCAACTGGTGGCAGGTTCACAAATCCTTCACGAAAACGTTGTACTCGTCCACCTTCTTGATCAACGGCAATAAGTAAAGGCGGTTGACGGAGGGCGTGAATTTCTGTTGTGAGTGCAGAAATTTGTGCGGGTGATTCATAATGACGGCTAAAAAGGATAACCCCTCCTACGAGGGGATGTTGTAATAATTCACGTTCTTCCTTGCTCATGATTTGAGTTTCAAGGTCTATCATTAAAGGGCCTAGTGACATACGTTTTAAAAAACTCCTTTAGCATTTAAGAAAACAGTGTATTCTTTGTCAGAAATCAAGATATGATTGAGCAGCCATTTTTTCAGGAAATTGAAGATTTCCTGAGTAATGGAGACTTCATTTTTTAAAAAACGCCTTTGTAATTCAAGTATCTGCAAGACCAATTCGTTATGTTGTTGTTTGTGAATCTTAAACCCTGGGTAATTGTGTGTCTTAAATAGTTCTTCTTCTGTACGAAAATGATAATCTGTGTAATCAGCTAACTTCGCAAATACCCGTCTAATGTCCGATCTATTCGCAGCATCCCCAGCATCTGTCATCACGAGTTCGTGCATTTTGTTAATAATATTAATGAGAAACTGATGTTGCCGATCAATCTCTTTTATATTGACGCTGTATTCGTTAGACCATGTAATAAAAGCCATATTAATTTCCTCATGTTATTCTGGAGTTGAAAAAAACGTAAGTACTCCGCCTTGAAATCAATTTCAAGGCGGACAGCTAAGGAACGTTTCGAGGTTTTAGTTTTTCTTCAAAAAAACGGAAACCTCGAATACCTGACCTGACAGGTTTTGGAAACCTGTCAGGTCTGATTCAACATGGTAGAATTTATTTCATGCGCATTCCTTATTCAATTGGCAAAGAAACCGTGAAAATCGTTTCCCCAGGAACACTTTCCACCGTAATTGTTCCATTATGTTTCTCAATGATTTTATTAACAATATCTAGCCCTAAGCCGCTACCCTCACCAGCAGGTTTGGTTGTAAAAAACGGTTCAAAGATTCTTGGCTTAACCTCATCAGGAATACCAGCACCATTATCAGTTACGTTAATTATTGCATGATTATCTTGCTCAAAAACATCTATTTTTAAAATACCATTATTATTCATGGCTTGTAAAGCATTATGAATCAAATTAGTCCAAACTTGATTGAGTTCATCGGGATAACATAGCACTAATGGTAATGGCGCATAGTTTTTAATGAGTTCAATTGCATATTTCATTTGATTATGATAAAGGGTTAAAACGGTTTCAATCCCATCTATGAGATTAGCAGATATCTTTTCACCGACATGATCATAATGCGTAAAATTTTTCAAGGCGAAAATGACTTTGCCTGCACGCTCTGAAGCCATTATAATTGTTTGAGTGCTTTTTTTTAAGGTGGTGAGTTGATAAGCGGTATTTAAAGTCGTTGAATTATTAGTGTCTTTTAATAAAGGTAAAAAAAGGTCAATTTCATCATAAATACCCATCTCTACTAGCGTATCAGCAACTGTGCTTGAATTTTTAATATCTTGTTGATCCAACTGACGCACTAAACGTCTTCTAAATTGACGTTTTTCTTTGGAAGATAAAGGGGGGGTTTCTTGATTGATTTTTTTGATAAGTAGGCTAAAATAATCCGGCTGATTTTCTTCAGAAGAAAGTTGTTGAAAAAATGCGGGTAATTCTTTCAGAGTTTTGTTTAAAAAAAGGGCAATATTCTCCACAGAAGATCGAATGGCCCCTAATGGCGTATTAATTTCATGGGCAATGCCGGCAACCAGTTGACCCAATGCAGCCATTTTTTCTGATTGAATGAGTTCTTTTTGCGTCGTTTTGAGATGATCAAGTGTTTCTGAAAGCTTTTGAGTACGTTCTGTGACTTTTGCTTCAAGTGTATGGCTATGTTCAGCTAATTGTTCATATTTTTGCTGCTCTAAACGTTGTATCTCTTGATGAGCCTTTTGTAATTCTTTGGTTGCTCTATTAATCGCTTCTTGCAATTGTACAGGTTCATTGACGACTGTGAATACTAAAATACCCATCATAAGGGCTAACATACTGCCGATTATCCATAGCCAATTAGAAATGGGCGCACTATTTGGCCATCCATCTATAGGTACGGCGGCTAATCGCCATGAACCATTAGGCAAAGAAACCGATTGTGAAACGGGATTTTGCTGAAAAACTTTTGCATCACCGAAAAATACTCCACCACTTATCCTATCTCCATTTCTACCGCGTAAAGCGTATTGAAGAGGAGCAGTTGAACCAAAATTTCTACCACGTAAAGCATATTGGAGAAGAATAGTTGAATCAAACAGTCCCGCCTCTTTAAACAAATGATCTTGGTTAATTAGAATTATCCCCAATCCCCAGTAAGTTTTAGGAACGCCCTGATGTGATGAGATAAAAATGGGGGTGTAGCTGATAAACACATTTTCTCCTTTTTCTTCTTTAGTGGCTAACTCAATGCCTTCTGTTTTAGCTAACTCAATTGGCCCTGCCACTACCGTTTTTTTTGTCTCAATGACTCGTTGGATTATGTCTTTTTGCCCTGGTATAGTGACTAAGTCAACCCCTATTATGGTTTTATTACTTTCTAACGGATAGACATGACTTATTGTCGTATTCTGAGCAAGATTTAAACTGCGAATACCCTCTTGCTGTCCTAATGTGACTTGAGCAATTTTGGCAAATTCCGTTTGCGTAATATGGGGATAAGTGGAAATATAAGCAATCAAGCCACGCATAAGAAATAACCGTGAGTTCAATCCTGCTTCCAGTTGTGTCCGAATTGTACTGAGTTTGTTGAGAACATCAGCACGAATTTGCTGTTCAAATCGTTGGTTTTCTGAGTATTCAAATACCCAAATCGTCCCTATCACGACTAACATTGTTAATGCTGCCATAGAAACTGGCAGCAAAAATGTTTTGCTATTTTTTTTTACATTGTTCAATTTATCTTTGATTGATCTAAAAAAATGAGTGTCGTAGCCTATTTTTTTTAATATCGTCATAAAAATTAATTATAAATTGGCAAGTAAATGATAATAACCCTGTAAGGTAAAGGTTGAACATTTTTGAGCATTCCAATTTCAACTCTAAGGGCAGTAGGTGTAACTACTCAACCTTGAAATTGATTTCAAGGCTGAATAGTTACGAGTAGGCTAAAAAAGGTGCTGGACGGAGTTTTTTGCAACCCCGTCCGTTTTGTAAATGTCAGCGTACAGGTTCAGACAGAATGTTTATCTGTCAACCGCTTTCCATGTACCATTAGGTTGACGACAAGCGGTACCATGTAATGTTTCCCGCTTTCCTTTTATCATGCCGACGGTCGTGTATTTACGGCAATTTTGCCCAGATTTATTCTTAAAGGTACTGACAGGTGTTACTTCATACTGGGATTGAGTATCGGGGTTAGTCCAAGCAACCGATTGACCTGTTGGAGTATTAGCCAAGGCTTGTTGTGTCTTTGATTGATCGGCGGAATCCATCGAATCACCAATCATCCCACCAAGGAGAGCACCTCCAACTGCCCCCGCTACCATTGCAATATCTCTACCTGTGCCTTTACCAAATCGAGAACCGATGATAGCACCTGCTGCACCACCACCGACAGTCCCCATTGTTTTGTTAGAAGGCATCGTCGCTTGGCAACTTGCCAAAGACATACTCACTGCTGCAAATAAACAAACGAATTTAATTTTTAGCATTATTAATTTTCCTTTAAAAAAATTTTAGTGTTTTCACATTGACCAATCCTGAATTTTGCATCAACTTCAGATATTTGAAAATATGATCATTTGAAAATGACTATTTTAATCTTAATTTGAATTAATTTCAAGATAATGAGATGAATTTTGACCTATTATTGAACTATTTCATTGATATTAAAGAAAATATTAAAAATTGACTTAGATATAGTGTTGGTTTTTTCAATGACACTCATACAAGGTAATCAACGTGCCAGTATCACCCAGTCATTTTTCTTCCCCCTTCTTAATCGACAACATTCGAGGTTTGAGTTTTTTTGA
>JAGLHR010000321.1 GCA_023143415.1 Thiomargarita sp.
CGTTTTTAAGAGTTAAAATTGGAGTCCAACGCTTCAGCTTTGGGCGTTTTTTGGATGAATTTCCAAAGCTAAAGCAATACGCACAAAGCTGAAGCGTTGTACTCCATTCACATTTAAAGGCTGAGTAGTTACCAAAAATTTAACTCTTAATTCGCATTTTCACTATTCAGCAAAGTACCCACTCCTTCGTCAGTAAAAATTTCTAATAACACAGTATGTTCAACGCGCCCATCAACAATATGGGCGGTATGCACACCTCCTCGCACTGCGTCTAAGGCACAATGCACTTTAGGCAACATACCGTCTTTAATGGTGCCTTCTTTAATTAATGCTTGCACTCGTTCTGCGTTTAAACCCGTCAATAAATTCCCTTGCTGATCCAAAACACCTGCTGTATTTGTCAATAACATTAACTTTTCTGCTTTGAGAACTTGTGCGAGTTTGCCCGCTACCAAGTCTGCATTGACATTATAGGATTGTCCATTTTCTCCAACGCCAATTGGGGCAATCACGGGAATAAAATCGCCATGAATCAGTAAATCAATAACGGATGTATTAATACTGGTTATTTCGCCGACATGTCCTATATCAATAATTTCTGGGACATTCATTTCTGGATTATCGCGGGTAAATGTTAATTTGCGAACTTGAATTAATTCAGCATCTTTACCTGTTAATCCCACTGCTGCACCGCCATGACGATTAATTAAGGTGACAATATTTTTATTGACTAAGCCACCCAGTACCATTTGTACGACATCCATCGTTTCACTATCAGTGACGCGCATTCCTTGGATAAATTCAGTTTCTTTACCCAATCGCTTTAATAAATGACCGATTTGTGGTCCTCCTCCATGCACCACAATGGGGTTCATGCCGACTCGTTTCATTAAAATTATATCACGGGCAAAGCTATTTTTGAGTTTTTCATCAACCATTGCGTTGCCGCCGTATTTGATGACAAAGGTTTTGCCGACGAAACGGTTGAGATAGGGTAGGGCTTCAATTAAGACGTGGGCGATATTTTTTGCGGAGGTTGTGGTTAAGCTCATAATTTTTTTTAATGTGTCCAAAGCTAAAGCGTTGTACTCCAAGACAAAGCTGAAGCGTTGTACTCCAAGACAAAGCTGAAGCGTTGGAGAGGCTTTTTTGGAGTTCAACGCTTCAGCTTTGGGCGTATTTTGGAGTTCAACGCTTCAGCTTTGGGCGTATTTTGGAGTTCAACGCTTCAGCTTTGGGCGTATTTTGGAGTTCAACGCTTCAGCTTTGGGCATCTTTAAGAAACCCCTAACGCGCCTAAACACACGACCATCAATGTTTGTGGCATGATGCCAAGCAATAAAATGATTAACGCATTGGCACTGAGGGCGATACGCATATCGATATTTGCTTCAATCGGTGTCTTGTCTTCTGCTTTCTCGAAGTACATGAGTTTGATAATTCGCAGATAGTAAAATGCGCCAATGATGGCGAACATCACGGCAACGATGGCTAACCAAATAAATCCTGCATCAATAACTTGTGCCAATACTGACCATTTTGCCCAGAATCCAATCATGGGTGGCATACCTGCCATTGATAGCATTACAATTAGCATGAGTGCGGCGTACCAAGAATTTCTTTCGTTTAAGCCTTTGAAATCGTCAAGTTGATCCGCCTCGAAGCCTGCACGACTGAGTAGTATTATCATGCCAAAGGCACCTAGCGTCATTAGCGCGTAAACGACGACGTAAAACATGGAGGCTGCATAGCCTTCTTGAGTACCTGTGAGTACCCCAAGCATTAAGTAGCCAACGTGTGCAATGGTTGAGTAGGCTAACATGCGTTTGATATTCGTTTGGGCGATGGCAATAATGTTACCTGTTGCCATTGATAGAATCGACAGCAGAATAAGTATGTTTTGCCAATCGACCTGTAGGCCTTGTAGTCCATCGACTAATAAACGCATTAACATGGCAAAGGCGGCAATTTTCGGTGCGCTGGCGATAAATAACGTGACTGCTGTTGGTGCGCCTTGATAGACATCGGGTATCCAGACATGGAATGGTACTGCCCCTAATTTAAAGGCGACTCCGATGATAACAAAGACTAAACCAAACAGTAATATTGTGTATGATTGCATGGTTTGATCAATGATAGGCTTGATAGCGGCTATGGCTGCTGTATTATCCGTATTTTCACTCAGGATTTGTGCAATAGCTGCTGTCGCACCACCCGCATTTTCAGTTATTTGTTGTCCAATAGCGATGACTGCGATATTGTCATTCTTAATTTCACTGATCTTTTCTAAAATGGCAACTGATACTGTGTGATCGTTTGCGATTTGATTGATGGTTTGGGCAAGCCTTGTTAAGTCTAAGGTGCCTGTGACACCGTATAGCATAGACATACCATATAGCAACATGCCTGATGCGATTGCACCTAAGACAAAGTATTTCATAGCCGCTTCAGACGCAGTTTGAGATTTGTGGTGCATGGCAATCATTGTGTATAAAGATAATGAGAGCAATTCTAAACCGAGATAGACTGTCAGCAGACTATGGGCAGAAACCATGATCATCATGCCTAAAACGGCGAAAAGACCTAATACAAAATATTCGCCTTTGAGGATGTTGCGATCACGCAGATATTCCCGCGAATAGATAAACGCAAAAAATACCATAAGGACAATAAATAATTTGAGTACGGCTCCCATCGGATCGCTGATGAACATATCATTCATCGCTAATACCCGTTGTTCGGGAAAACTGGCAAAAATAAGTAGGGCTGTGCCTATTAAAGTGCCTTGTGTTAGTTGATAAGTTAAATAACGCTGATGCTTTGGTAAATAGGCATCAATTACCAAAATAAGACAAGCCATCGTGAGTAGCACGATTTCAGGTAGCAGTCCAAGCATATTTAAATTTAATGTTGCTATTTCCATTTTTTCACCTTAGAAAACAGAGTCTATTATAGAAGGCTCTTAAATATAATTGTCAATTGTGAGTTAAGAAGTTATTGATGCGAATTAAAAAACGATAATTATAACAATGTTAATCACTTTCGTTTATCCTACTTGAAAAACGAATTGTTCATGAAGCCATCCCACAAGTAATAACACTAAGGGTTATAATAAAGGATAGATAAAAAAACATTATAAATCAAATAGTTAATAACATAAGACCGAGTGATTATCCTTTTTTATAAATAATCCTTGTAGTTATTGTTTAATCCTTGGAGGTTCTTGCAAAACTCATGGATGAAAACGAGGGCGAACACGCAGGTTCGCCCCTACAGTCAGGGCGAACACGCAGGTTCGCCCCTACAGTCAGGGCGAACACGCAGGTTCGCCC
>JAGLHR010000322.1 GCA_023143415.1 Thiomargarita sp.
TAGCTCAGTTGGTAGAGCACCTGATTTGTAATCAGGTTGTCACGGGTTCGACCCCTGTCACCGGCTTTCTCCTAAAGTACCCATCCTACACCTCAATCACTTATAAATTAAAGTTGAGCCTCGCGTAAAAAAAGTTTCTATCTGATAACTGATTTTGAATGGATAACTGAAAATGAATCAATTTCTTACTATTCATCCTAAAAATCCGCAACGACGGCTAATTAGCCAAGCGGTTGCTATACTTAGAGCAGGCGGCTTAATTGTATATCCGACTGATTCAAGTTATGCACTGGGTTGCCATATTGGTGATAAAGCGGCAATGGAACGGATTAGTCATATTCGCCAAATAGATAACGATCATAATTTTACTTTAGTTTGCCACGATCTGTCTGAAATTGGTACCTATGCCAAAGTTGATAATACGGCGTTTCGCCTCATGAAATCCTTAACCCCTGGTCCTTATACGTTTATTTTAAAAGCAACCCATGAGGTGCCGCGCCGTTTACAAAATCCTAAACGTAAAACCATTGGCTTGCGTGTACCAGATCATGCCATTGCCAAAGCCATATTAGAAGTCTTAGGTGAGCCGATTATGAGTTCTACGTTAATCATGCCAAATAAAAATCGCCCTGAAACTGATCCAGAAACGATAAGAGAATTATTGGGTAAACAGGTTGATTTGATTATAGATGGCGGAAATTGTGGATTGGACCCCACAACTGTTGTTGATATGATGATTGAACCACCACAAATTCTCAGACAAGGAAAAGGATCTGTTGATGTGTTTAAAACAGATTAATTATGGAAACCTGCCAGGTATTCAAAACCTGCCAGGTTTTATTAGGAACGTGCATGAAATAACTAGGGCAACCATAAAGGTGTGCAGCCTACATCAATTGAGATATCGTAGGGGTAATCCCTTGTGGTTACCCTAAAGTGGTCGAAGTTATTTCAGGCACATTCCTTAACAGTCATTTCAATCTTAGATTTTGAATCGGAATATTTATGTTTTTGAAAATAACAACAGTTTCGGCTAAAATTTTAGTATCGACAATTGTTTTAGTACTCTCAGCTTGTGCGACTCATCAAAATACAGGGATGGCATTGGGTGGTGTTATTGGAGGAGTGGGAGGTCATATTATTGGCAAAAATCAAGACGGTAAAACGAGAGCCATTTACAGCGCAGTGGGCGCGATTGCTGGTAGTATAATAGGTGGTATCATCGGCTCATATATGGACAAGCGGGATCAAGAAGAACTTTACAAAGCCTTACGAGAAACCCCTGATAATGATGAATATCATTGGATTAATGAAAAAACAGGCAACGAATTTACGATAAAACCGATTGCGACTTATAAAACGAACAAAGGGATTTGCCGTGAATATGTTGTTGAGGGAAAACGGAAGGGAAGTTGGAAAACAGATAAACAAACTGAGAAACAATGTTTTTAAATTCGCCTTAAAATGTCGTGAATTTGGAGTCCAACGCTTCAGCTTTGGGCGTGAATTTGGAGTCCAACGCTTCAGCTTTGGGTATGATTTTGGAATCCTTTTTTGGAGATTTTAATTAGAAAATGCCAATAAAATCAATACTTTATTTATTATTAATAACGATTCTATTTGCTTGTTCCAATTTGGAGACTAAAGAAGCTCGATTAAAAGAAGATGTCAATGTTCTCCTGGAAGAAAAGTTACTTGATGGTCAAATAGCCGCTTGGCATGACAAAGAAGAAGTTAATATTGAACGACGTTTAGCCGTTGTTTTGACTTTTTCTGAGAATAAAAAAATATGTCGTGATTATTACACCATCCTGATTGATAACGGACGTGAAAAAAAACGGGTATTTGATACTTCATGCAGAATCTCTAAAAGAAATTGGGAACCTGTCAATTGGGCTTTCAAAAATGGAAATAAAACATCTGCTCGTTCACGCTTTAATGCCTTCCAAGAAATGAACAAAGATGCACCAGATTCAGAACATTATGTTTCACGTTACCGCTTACCCCCTGTTTTATTAAAATCGGTAAAAAAAGCGGAATTGAAGTATAAACTGCCATTAAGAAAAATGATTGATAAGGCTGCTGAAAAGAAAGAACTTCACCCTCGTTTAGTACACTCAGTGGTTAAAGTCGAGTCAAATTATAACCCCAGAGCACGTTCTCATGTGGGGGCGAAAGGGCTAATGCAGTTAATGCCGGGAACAGCTAAAGAAGTGGGAGTCACTAATAGTTATAACCCCGATCAAAATCTTAAAGGCGGTACCACTTACTTAAAGAAAATGCTCAATAGAAAAGGCATAAAAGGAAACACCGCTTTGGCGTTAGCCGCTTACAATGCGGGATACGGTAACGTCAAGAAATATGGGTATAAAGTGCCCCCTTTTAAAGAGACAAAGAATTATGTGAAAAAAATAATGAAATTATTTAAGGAATAAGGAACGGAATGGAATTAAGCACTTTACAATTAGTCATTATATGGGTATTACCTGTACTATTTGCTATCACGGTACATGAAACGGCTCATGGGTGGGTTGCCTTTAAACGGGGAGATAACACAGCATACCAATTAGGGCGCATCACCTTAAACCCAATAAAACATATTGATATGCTAGGCACAGTGATTTTACCCACGCTAATGTTGATAATAAGTAATTTTGTATTTGGCTGGGCGAAACCTGTTCCCGTTAATTTTAGTAAATTGAAAAATCCTCGCCGTGATATGGCACTTGTCGCACTTGCAGGTCCTGCCTCTAACCTACTGATGGCAATCTTTTGGGCGATTATTGTCCAAATAGGCTGGTTGACTCTTGAATCGTTTCCTTTAACGATTTTTTTGATTTATATGGGCAGTGCCGGTATTTTTATTAATGCGATACTGATGGTATTGAATTTATTGCCCATACTGCCCTTAGACGGTGGGCGAATACTTTATAGCTTATTACCCACCCGCTTGGCAACACATTACGCCAAACTTGAACCTTTTGGTTTAGTCGTTTTGCTTATTTTATTGATGACCGGTGGATTAGGATACGTTTTACTGCCACCCGTGTTATTGACGTATCTATTCGCTGGTGGTTCTTTTGAGATTTTAAATTTGATATTCGGTAATCCTATATAAAGTATCGTCATTTAGGAACGTGCATAAAATCATTTCCAAAATGTTGAATCAAACCTGACAGGTTTCTCAAACCTGTCAGGTTTAGTAGTAGAATGGGCAATGTCTTTTAATTGCCCACCATTGTTTCTATATAACTGATTCCTCGTATTTGCTGGGCAACGTCTTTTGGTTGCCCACCCTACATATTACTCTGTCAATTCTTTAATTCTGTCAATTCTGAATCAAACAATTAAGGAAACCATTTTGAACTCCTCTCTATCGCAACGTGTCCTATCCGGTATGCGACCAACGGGTCAATTACACTTAGGACATTTACATGGCGTACTAAACAATTGGGTCAAACTACAACATGAGTACCGATGTTACTTCTTTGTTGCAGATTGGCACGCCCTCACAACCGAATATGATAATACCAGCGTCATCGCCCAAAGCGTATGGGATATGGTAATTGACTGGTTAGCTGTTGGCATTAATCCCGGTGAGGCGACTTTATTTGTTCAATCCAAAGTGCCTGAACATGCAGAATTGCATTTACTACT
>JAGLHR010000323.1 GCA_023143415.1 Thiomargarita sp.
CAAATCTGAAGGTTTGGACTCCAAGGCTTCACTTAATGGCATTGGAACAAGGGAAAATGGAGTCCAACGCTTCAGCTTTGGGCGTTTTTTGGACGGGCTGACAAAGCTAAAGCGTTGGACGCCAGAGCAACAAAGCTAAAGCGTTGTACTCCATTTTCAAAAGAGCAACAAAGCTAAAGCGTTGTACTCCATTTTCAAAAAAATTTCAACTCTTAATTCGCATTCATCATTTACAATTAGAAATTAGATTCATTCTTCATTCGTAGAAATCACATCACCATCGTCATCAATTTCAAAATCCCAATGACATTTGGGGCATTCTAATCCGCCTTCCTCTGTTGCGGCGAATAAACTATCGCAGTATGGGCAGACAACAGGAATTTCCTCGTTAATAGCACTTTCATAAAGATAAGATAAATAGGAAGAGGCATCTTGTTTTTTATATTTTTCTCTTGTTGTTTCAAGTAACTTTTCAAGTTCATCATCCCACTCATTTGTTTCCTCAATCGGTTGAACCCGTTTATCAAGTCTTTCCAATTTACTGATAATTTCTTCTATTGACAACCGCCTGTTTTGTTCCTCTTCGACACAATCACATAATAATTCAAATAATTCTGGCGCATCTGCTAACCGTCTTGGGTTTAATTTGCGAGGGCTGTCATGAGTGAGAAGGCGATAGAGGGTTGCCCCAAACCCAAAAACATCACTTTTTGCACTTGGTTGCCCTAAGTGTTCAAAGCCTTGTTGCTCAGGAGCGGCATAATCCAATGTACCAAAAACTGCTTGCCCGAATTGACTTAATTGAGTTTTGTTCTGTGGATTGCGTATTTTTTGCTGTAAAGGGGTTGCCACTTGAGATAAGCCAAAATCAATAATTTTGACTATTATGCCACTATCTATTTGTTTTAACAAGATATTTGCTGGTTTTAAATCTAAATGAAGCACCCCGGCAGCATGAGCGACTTGCAGCCCTTTAGCTATTTGTAAACCGACTTGTAAAGCAACCTCTGCGCTCAATTTGCCCTTTTGTTTCAACCAAGTTTCTCCATCAATTGCGCCTGTAATATGCTCGGTGACAAAAAAAGCGCGTTCTTGTTTGACGGGATCAACATAGCCATAATCAAGTGGTGCCGGCACATATTCCCCTGCTATTTCACTCATTGTAAAAGCCTCTTTAAACACCTCTTCAGCATTGCCTTTATGATTTTCCCAGAAACATTTGACGACAACTGGCTTCTTTTGCAACTTGTGTGAACATAAAAAGACACAACCCATACCGCCTGCACCTAAAATTCGTTTAATGGGATATTTGTCTATATCATGTAAGGCATATTGTTGGGGGGCAATTGATATGGCTTCTTGTAAAGTGGCTAAAGCGGGTTCAAATTCATTGCGCCGCACTTTGACTTGAAACAAATTAAATAGGGCTAATGCGCGATCAGCATTGTTTTCTGTCATTGCTTGGAGAAAGCATTTTTCTGCCTCTGGTAACGCGCCTGCCGAAGATAAAACAGTACCGCATGAGAGTGCTAATTGACTATATTGCGGATGATTATGAGGTAACTTTTTCAACTGGGCAGTCGCTTCACCTATCCGCTTTAAACTTTCATTATTGTGATAAGTCAACTCATCACGCGCTTTAATTTGAGGAGATAAATCAAAATGTGCCATCAATTGACTTAGTGAATCTTTGATTTCATAAACATCTTGCCATAAGCCTTTTCTCTGAAGTTCAGCCAGCGTTGATTCCACTCGACTTTCTTGACGCAATTGTTCATGTAAGAAAAACAGTATGGCAGTGCCTAATAGATCGTTATAACGGAGAAAAGCGATAAATCTGTCGTCGTACAAGGAAGGAACTTCTAAAAGGCGCAATTCTTCTAATACTAATGCCGTGATAGATAAAGAATCGGTGTCAGTGATTAAAGCTGCTAATTCCGGTTCAGTGAGTTTAGTTTGTTCAGCCTTAAACACTTGCTTGTCGAAGGGAATTAAAGTTTGGCATTTTGTAATAGTGTCGGTACAAAATTGTTGAAGGGTAAAATGATCTAAAATAGCGTATTTGACGGCGAAAGGCTGCAAATATTTTGGAGCCACTTGTTTGGCAAATTCTTTACTCACTTTAGAGTCAAAAACGGACGGTTTATCCAAGCCTGCGATGATGGCATTTAGTGCCGAAATATAGCTTTTTTGATAAGCACCCGCAATTTCGTAAGCGGATAAAGTAAAATGCTGTGAAAGGCTACTGATTGCTTGGCTGATAGCAGAGGGATCAGTTATTTTAACGACATTTAATAGGGCAGAAAGCCCTTTTTGCATGAGGGTGGGTAATGACATGATTTTATCAAGTTTTTAGTATTTGGAATTCAACTTCGCTTTGAAATTGTGGAGTTTCAACGCTTTAACTTTGTATAGGAGTACAACGCTTTAGCTTTGTAAGTCTTTAACTTTGTATAGGAGTACAACGCTTTAGCTTTGTAAGTCTTTAACTTTGTATAGGAGAATACAACGCTTTAGCTTTGTAAGTCGTCTAAAAAACGCCCAAAGCTGAAGCGTTGGACTCCAATTTTAACTTTTGAAGCGTTGGATTCCTATTTTAACTTTTAATGTAACTACTTTCGCTTTGAAATTGGAGTTTCAACGCTTTAGCTTTGTATAGGAGTACAACGCTTTAGCTTTGTAAGTCTAAAAAACGCCCAAAGCTGAAGCGTTGGACTCCTATTTTAACTTTTAATTTGCATTATTCACTTTTAGGTTTTTTGAGAAATGATAAATTTACAAGATTATATGTTGCGTATTGGCAAACAAGCGCGTGATGCAGCGCAAGTTTTAGCGCGTACCCCTACGATTAATAAAAACAATGCGTTAGAGGCTATCGCTCAAAAAATAGAACAGCAACATGATTCATTAGTTGCTGCCAATGCTAAAGATTTAGAAGCGGGCAAGGTAAAAGGTTTGAATGCTGCCCTGCTGGATCGTTTAGCGTTGAATGATTCGCGCATCGCTAATATGATTGAAGGTTTGCGGAAAATGATCACTTTGCCTGATCCCATTGGTGAAATTACTGATTTAAATTACCGCCCTAGTGGTATCCAAGTCGGCAAAATGCGAGTACCTTTGGGCGTTGTGGGTATTATTTATGAATCACGCCCCAATGTCACTGCTGATGCAGCGGCTTTATGTCTTAAATCAGGAAATGCCACTATTTTGCGGGGCGGCTCGGAAGCGATTCATTCTAATCAAGCCATTGCACAGTGCATTCAAGCAGGATTGACAGAAGCAAGTTTGCCGAGTGCCGCTGTACAAGTGATAGAAACCACTGACAGGGCAGCGGTGGGCGAATTAGTACGCCTGTCAAAATATGTTGACGTTATCATCCCGCGCGGGGGGAAGGGCTTAATTGAACGTGTGAGTAATGAAGCGCGTATTCCTGTGATTAAGCACTTAGATGGTATTTGTCATGTTTACATTGATGATAAAGCGAACTTTGAGAAAGCCATCGCTGTCGCTTATAACGCTAAAACCCAACGCTATGGTACTTGTAATACGATGGAAACTTTATTAGTCGCTGAAGGTATTGCCGCCCAGGTGTTGCCAACATTGGCTGAAAAATATCAGGCGGCGGGTGTTGAATTGCGCGGTTGTACTGCCACACAAGTTTTCTTGCCCAATATGAAAGCGGCGACTGATGAAGATTGGAAGGCGGAGTATTTAGCCCCTATTTTATCCATAAAAATAGTAAGTGATTATGAAGCGGCTATAGCACATATCAATCAGTATAGTTCCCAACATACGGATAGTATTGTCACAGAAGATTGGAGTCGGGCGCGGCAGTTTTTGACTCAAGTCGATTCAAGTTCGGTGATGGTGAATACATCCACCCGATTTGCAGATGGTTTTGAATATGGTTTAGGGGCGGAAATTGGTATCAGCACCGATAAATTTCATGCACGAGGTCCTGTGGGTTTGGAGGGTTTGACCTCACAGAAATATATTGTATTGGGGGATGGACATATTCGGCAGTAGGGAAATGATCAGAAATTTCTGAGAAGTGATAATTCCAGTTTCTTGAAGAAATTGGGGTTCTAAAAGCTGTTGTAACTACTCAGCCCCCTCGTTCCC
>JAGLHR010000324.1 GCA_023143415.1 Thiomargarita sp.
ATTTCGGCATCATGGCTAATGAAACGAAACGTCACACGCCAGTTACCACTGACCTTAACCGCCCAAATGCCTTTGCGATTACCTTTCAATTCATGCAACATCAGGCCAGGCAAATCCATGTTTTCAGGACTTTCAGCTTGATCTAAATTAGAAAGAATTAATCTCAGTCGTTTGGCGTGTTTTGCTTGAATACCCGCTTTGCGGCCAGTACGATAGAAACGTTCTAAACCTTTATGGATAAAACTTTTTATCATAATTTCACTCCTTGAAATAATTATTAGGAATAACCCACTAAAGCTAATGACGACATGCTACCTTGAATTGAAGCATACCGTTTTTTTACATTGGTCAGTATAACAGATTAACCCAATAAACAACCCCTTAGGTACTGAAGCATAAATGATCGGATATTATGGAGTCCATTCGAGGTTTTAGTTTTTCTTCAAAAAACTAAAACCTCGAAACCACCCTACCAGGCTAACCCCAACGGTGTGAAACAAATTTCTGATCCCATTTTCCTACTTCCGCTCGCTTATTCCCTTGTGGTTAATCGTTCAGACAATTCACTTTTTTATACCCAATTTCTTTATCTGCAAACCCGACACCCAAATAGATTAGTGAACGCGACTCATTCAAAAAGCGTTCACCATAATTTTTCTTCTCAATTTGCTTAATCGCTTTATCAGTTAAACGATCCATTTTACTACCCGCTTTACCATATTTAAACTCAATCAAATAAATCTTCTTTTCAAGTTCCAACACACCATCAATTCGCCCTTTATCCGTTAACACTTCTAAATCAATTTCCACCCCCATCAACACCAAAATCATATAAAACAAGGAATGGTAATAAGCTTCTTCTTGAATATGTAACGGATAGGGAATTTTCGCAAACAGGGCACGGATGAGGTTCATAAACCCTTCTAAATCTTCTTCCCGTAAATAACGATGTAATTTGATCGCCGCCGGTTGAATGGTTTCTAATCCATTTTCCGTCAGCGTTTCAAACAGATAGGTTATAAAAGCCTGTTTTACCTCTAAATTGGGATAGTTTAAGGTATATTCCTGAAAGAGTTCTTGACTCTCAATTTTAACCACCGTTAAATAACCTGTTTGAAGTAACAGGGCGAAAACATTGAGATTCTCCAGATTATAACTGTCAAAGACAATCTCCGAGACTTTTTTGTTTTCAAAGAGGATCACCTCTCGTCGTGTATTTTTGATTAATTTCATCAAAAAGGTTGGTGTTCCCGTCGAAAACCAATAGTTACTGAAACGCTGTTCTGCCAGTAAATTGAGAATTGAAAACGGATTGTACAGTTTATCTTTCCCATTCCACGAATAGCCGTTATACCAAGTCTTGATTTTAGCCAATAACGGGGCTTTCTTCATTTCCAACACGCGACCCAGATTTTGCAGATAATCGGAAAAATTCCTTTCCAATTCCTCTTGGGTATATCCCAGCAAGGTCGCAAAATGTCTTGAAAAAGTAATATCCCGTAAATTATTCAATTCAGAAAAAACCGACACCCGCGAAAATTTAGAGACTCCAGTTAAGAACACAAA
This sequence comes from Thiomargarita sp., assembly GCA_023143415.1. Classification (GTDB taxonomy): domain Bacteria; phylum Pseudomonadota; class Gammaproteobacteria; order Beggiatoales; family Beggiatoaceae; genus QNES01. The sequence goes on from JAGLHR010000324.1 coordinate 1,567, forward strand.
ACGCAAAAAAGCGTCAGAAGATTTAAGCGCAGCGAAAAGCTCTCGTAGTATTTCACGGTTTTTAGTGGCTTTTTCCAGATCGCTTATCAGATCAACAATCGGTTTATCATATTCATCGACTAGAATGACTACTTTTTGTTGCGTTTTTGCCGCGACTTTTTCAATCAACTCAATAAATTTCTCTCGGATAAATTGGCTTTTCAACTCAATCTCATACTGAGCAGCCACGTTATCTAAAAAAGATAACAATGACGTTCTAAACACTTCCTCATTTGTATGAGAAATGCGATTGAAATCAACCACTATCACTGGATACGATTGCCAGTCGATCTGATCATAAATGTACAACCCTTTAAATAGGGCTTGATGACCGGAAAATATTTCTGCTAACGTCGAAACCAGCAAAGATTTTCCAAAGCGGCGAGGGCGGGATAGAAAAAAATAGTCGCCGCTTTGAATTAATTGTGTAATGTGATAAGTTTTATCCACATACACACAGTTATCTTTAATTATTTTGGGGAAAGTTTGAATCCCGATGGGTAATTTTTTCATTTTCAGTGATCCGTTATCAGTTAGTCGGGGCAATCCCTTGTGGATGCAACATATCAGTTAAAGAATATCATAATCGGAGCATAAGGTTTTTGCCTGTCTCATTTTCGCCAACAATCATCGGAAAAACTTTAATTATTGATCTCGTCCGAAAACTTGACCGCGCGGAGTATATTCTAAGTTGATTCCTGAAATTATACTCATCATTCTCAGATTCTGAGTCACTTCCAAGCATCTATCCGTTGTATCCGTTAATCCGTTGTACTAAACATTATAAAAAGTTCAGACTTGTTCATCAACCTATTCCGTCATTCTTCCAACTTTCCATTTCGCAATGTTCAGACCTGACAGGTTTTGGAAACCTGTCAGGTCTTGTTCATCAACGTTTAAATTGCCCTACTCTGGTGAAAATTCGTTTAACCAAAAGTTGAATCCCATTCCATTAAAAAATTGTTTAAAAACAATAGTTTACATTTATTGAATTTTTTTCATTCATCATTTCGAGGTTTTCGTTTTTTTTCAAAAAACGAAAACCTCGAAAACCATTCCAGCCCTACCCTTAACTATCCAGGGCGAAGTGTGCCGTTGCACCAACAGGACGTTGCCCACCCTACCTGGCTAGTATTCCTCCTCTTCAAAGATTTCTCCAATTGGAAGTTGGAAGTCCATCGTTTCATCAATGATTTCTGGTGCGCTGTCCAAAGCAAAAGGTTTGCGCCGTAGATGTCGCTTATGGCGTGAATAGACCGTTATGATTTTTTGTTCCGGATCAACCAACCAACATGATTTCACTCCCAGTTCAAAATAGGCTTGGATCTTTCTAACCAAGTAACTAATCGCTTGCCTCGGTGAGAGTATTTCAATTGCTAAGTCAGGCATTTGAGAAACCTTCAGCAAATCATTTTTACCGTCTGGCACGACAGGACGTTTTAGGTAAGCGCAAACATCAGGTTTGAGTTCTTCCTTAGCGTCGATGTCATACTTGCTAATATCATGCTGACTGATATCCAGACTTAATTCGGTCATGACGGCGAATTTTTTGCTCAATTTAAGCAAAAATGCTAAATTAGTTTGCACGGTGCTATGATTCAAAGAGCCCATTTCATCTTCCCCATCAATCGCATTGTTTTCAATAGCATAAGTGTCGCTCATGTTTTTACTCCTTTTAGATCGCATCAAGGCTTGCTTGTGCGAAGAGGCTTTTTATCATCTATCGTTATCTCCAAATTCTATCCCATCTGTTTATTGCCTTATGAACTTCTGCCGAACAATTTAACCTCAATCAAAATATCAGATACGGGATTCATTTGTACATTTTTCCCTCAGTGGCAGCGATGATTTCCGCTAAAAAAAGCCCCAAGTCAAACGACTTGAGGCTTTAAGTTGATTTGAGGTTCGATTCGAGGTTCCTCGAATTGAGTTTTTTTGAAAAAAAAACTCAAACCTCGAAGGGTGTTTTGAGATTTTACCCTTTTTGCCTGTCAGTTTGCCGTTGCACCAAAAAGACGT
>JAGLHR010000325.1 GCA_023143415.1 Thiomargarita sp.
ACGCACTATGTTTCCAAGATGTTTAAGAAGCGGCGAAACGATATTTAAGAAATCCGATTTTTTCAAAGATTTCTAAGCGGCGAAACGATATTTAAGAAATCCTTTAAAAAAATCGGATTTCTAAGTTTGAATAGAATCGCTTTGCGTAACATCAGTAAGGATATTGTTGTAGGGGCAATCCTTTATGGTTGCCCTGAGTCGTTACGAATTTTCAAGAATGATAATGTGATCGATCAATTTCGATTTATTCTGAAAATTCTCAAATTCTGAAAATTCCATTCGAGGCGAAAGAAATGCAAAAAATATTAATCGTAGATGACACACCAGCAAACGTCAAATCTCTGCTTAACGCATTAAAAAATCCTGATTATAAGCTATTTGTTGCCACAAACGGAACAAATGCTTTAGAAATAATTGCTTCTACCCCCCCTGATCTTATTCTCCTTGATATAGTCATGCCAATAATGGATGGCTACGAAGTGTGCAAAAAACTCAAGGCGGATAAAACCACAAAAAATATTCCAGTGATTTTTATCACAGCGCGAGATGATAATGAAGATGAAGAATTGGGATTTGAAATGGGTGCAGTGGATTATATTACTAAACCCATTAATTCATCGACTGTTCAAGCACGAGTAAAAACCCATCTAAAGTTAAGGCGGGCTTACAAAGAATTAAAGCAGAAAAACATTGCCCTAAAAGAATCTTCTCTATTACGTGAAAATGTGGAACGTATTATTCACCATGATCTTAAAACGCCGCTTAATGCTGTTATCGGCTACTCCACATTGCTTAAAGAAGAAATGACACTGAAACCAGAAGAAAGAGAAATGTTGGAAAAAATTGAGGATTCTGGTTACAAAATGTTAAATATGATCAATAATTCCCTTGATATATATAAAATGGAAACGGGAACTTATCAATATGATATTGATTTTGTTGATATTTTAAATGTACTTCATAAAGTAATCGCCGATACAAAAAACCTTTCAAGCAGAAAAAATTTATTGGTGGAGATTGATGCCATTCAAGATGAACTATTCGTTCAAGGAGAAGAACTATTATGCTACTCCCTATTTGCAAATTTGGTCAAAAATGCAATAGAAGCATCACCAAAATCCGAGCATATCACCATTTCACTGACTGAAAAAGACGCAGCAATAATTCGTATTCATAATCAGGGCGCAGTGCCAAAAGAAATTCGCGATAAATTTTTCGATAAATATATCACCGCAGGAAAACAAGAAGGAACTGGATTAGGAACCTATTCCGCTAAATTAATGGCAGAAACACAGGGCGGAAGTATTCATGTTGAAACATCAGAAAAAATGGGTACGACTGTAACCGTTTTATTGCTTAAAAAAGAACATCCAAAAAATGGGCGATAGAACATGAACTGATTCAGAAAACTAATGAAGTTCACCATCCTCTAAGCACATACAACGCTTTCTTTTCAAAATTCTCACACTTCCCCCTCTTAAAAAAGCCTTGTCCACAAAAATAAACAATAAGCCCAGTCTTCAAACTTCTATCGCCATACTGATCTTGATATCGATATACTAACTTCTGTGGACAGATTTCAATCGCATAATTCAAATTTTGACAATCCTGTTTTCTTGCATCAGTTAGTTTTGTTTCATCTAACCTCTCAATCATTTTATCAGTGAGTACATGATAATCAAGAAAGCTTTCTTCACGATGGCGAAAAAAGAGAAAAATAACGGTTATAAAAACAAAGATAGTGATAAGAAGCAGAAAAATACTTTTTTTATCCCCTCTGATTAAAACCTTTTTAGAAGAAACTTGACGACGACGAACCTTTTTAGTTTTGATACGAAAGTGAACTGGATTTGAATACTCTTGAATCAGTTCTTTCACTTCAGCCCAACAATGAAGTTTGACTTGAGTCATTTTTTTAGTTTTAGGATCAGTAAATTCCTGATGGCTTCTAGTATATCCATTGAGTGATATAATAATAAACCTTTTACAATTATGCTTTTCAGAAGCACCTTTGGAAAAATCATCGCCAAAAAAATTAGTAATTTCATGGCGCAAATCTTTTTTTGACAAGGGCGTTTTCATATTTTTGGCTTGAATGATGGTATGAACTTTTGAAGGGCTACTGGGATGATAAAGTAAAATATCAACACCTTTGTCATCTTTCCCACCGTGAACATTCGCCTTCCAACCCATTCCATTATACAAACCTGCCAAAAAATGTTCAAAAACATCACCTTTATATTTTGAACTCCCTTTAAGATTACTCAATCTGCGATGTATTTCTTCACTTTGATTATTCAAAGCGAGTTTGAGTAATTTTTTGCTTTCTTCTAAAGCATTATCGTTCATTTTATAACTGACTAATTTTTAATTAATAATTAAATCAATGACTTATATAGTATTTTGGCATTCAACGCTTTTGGGCGTGATCAAATTATTAGCGAGCAAAGCTAAAACCTCGAACTCCATCATATCCGAACGACATCGTGTCTGATTTCGAGGAACATCGAAACGATGATAAAAATGACTGCGCTTTGATTTCTTGGAAATAGGCAAGCGTTTTCATGGAAAAATATTATACTTAATTTATTGCCCATTACCAAATAATCCAAGTTTTAAAATTCGGGCTTTAATTAAATCGACGTTCCTTAGATGATTATCTCTGCTAAGATTGTTTTTTATCACAGTGCATATTATAATTTCTAGCCTTTAGAAAGTCGTATAGGAAATTAGGACACATTAATGAATATACATGAATATCAAGCCAAACAATTGTTTGCCGATTACGGCATTCCTGTGCCAACAGGATATGCTGCTTGGAATGCTGAAGAAGCTAAACAACAGGCACAACGTTTAAGCAGTGATGCTTGGATGGTAAAAGCACAAGTACACGCAGGTGGACGTGGCAAAGCGGGTGGTGTTCTTATGGCTCATAGTTTAGATGAAGTCATGGAAAAAACCCACCGTTTAATTGGGACTCAATTAGTCACTCATCAAACTGGCGCAAGCGGACAGCCAATACATAGTGTACTCATCGAAAACACGACTGGTATCAAAAGCGAACTCTATTTGAGTTTAGTAATTGATCGAGCATCAACCCGTGTAAGCGTGATAGCGTCCTCTGCGGGCGGGATGGATATTGAAGAAGTCGCGGCTAAAACGCCAGAAAAAATCATCCGCTCTAGCATCGATCCGTTACTAGGTATAGGGGCATATCAATGTCGAGAAATCGCATTTGCTTTAGGACTAGACGCTAATCAGCGTAAGCAATTGACCTCTTTATTATTTAACTTATACCGTCTCTTTATAGACAAAGACCTCAGTTTAGTTGAAATAAACCCCCTAATTATCACTGACAAAGGGGACTTATTAGCATTAGATGCCAAAATTAATCTGGACGACAACGCCCTCTACCGACATGGTGATTTATCAGCCCTTTACGATCCAACTCAAGAAGATGAAAAGGAACAAAAGGCACGCGAATTTGATCTAAACTACATCACATTGGATGGCGACATTGCCTGTATGGTTAACGGTGCAGGATTAGCAATGGCAACGATGGACGTGATAAAAATGTGTGGTGGTGAACCTGCCAATTTTCTTGATGTTGGTGGAGGTACGACAGCAGACAAAGTGACAGAAGCTTTTAAAATCATCTTATCTGACTCAAAAGTCAAAGCGATTTTGGTCAATATTTTTGGTGGAATCGTCAGATGTGACTTAATCGCTGAAGGTGTCATACATGCGATAAAAGAAACAGGAACGCAACTACCTGTCATTGCACGTTTAGAAGGCACACACGTTGACAAGGGCAAAGCCCTGTTAAAAGAAAGTGGTTTATCGGTGATACCAGCCGATGACTTGGATGATGCGGCTAAAAAAGCCGTCTTAGCAGTTAAAGGATGACAAAATGAGTATTTTAGTTGATGCAGACACCAAAGTCATTTGCCAAGGATTTACAGGTAAACAAGGGACTTTTCACTCAGAACAATGCATTGCTTATGGAACAGGCTTAGTCGGTGGCGTAACCCCAGGGCGCGGAGGACAAACTCACTTGGGATTGCCCGTATTTGATACAGTGCATGATGCCGTATTTGCCACTGGTGCCACAGCAACAATGATTTATGTCCCAGCAGCCTTTGCGGCAGATGCCATTTTAGAAGCAGCAGATGGTGGTATAAAAATCATTGTATGTATTACCGAAGGCATACCTGTATTGGACATGCTCAAAGTCAGAACCGCCCTCACTGATCACTATCCAACAGTTCGCTTGATAGGTCCAAATTGTCCCGGGATTATTACCCCTGGAGCCTGTAAAATGGGGATAATGCCAGGACCAATACATCAATCGGGACAAATTGGTGTCGTCTCGCGTTCAGGTACATTAACCTATGAAGCCGTCGCCCAAACCACAAAAAATGGTTTAGGACAAAGCACTTGCATTGGAATTGGTGGAGACCCGATACATGGCATGGACTTTATAGACTGTCTGAAGTTATTTGAAGATGACCCCCAAACAGAAGGCATAGTCATGGTAGGTGAAATTGGGGGAACTGACGAAGAAGCCGCGGCGGATTATATCAAATCATCCATCAGCAAACCTGTTGTTGCTTATATAGCTGGTGTAACTGCCCCCCCTGGTAAACGTATGGGACACGCGGGAGCAATCATCGCAGGTGGTAAAGGAACAGCAGAAGATAAATTTACAGCCTTAGAAGCGGCAGGCGTGACATTGGCGAGAAATCCAACGGAGATAGGTACTCGTATTCTGGAACGTTTAAAAAGTTAGATACGAACAAGGTTGGTTTTAGAAATCCGATTTTTTCAAAAAATCGGATTTCTGAACTTGAAACTCAAACATCGAAAGGTATTTAGTTCACATTTTAGAGAAAAACACAATGAAAAAAATTGAAGCCATCATCAAACCCTTTCTTGCAGATGACGTTCGTGAAGCATTGGCCACAATCGGTATTAGCGGCCTAACTGTTACAGAAGTCAAAGGCTTTGGACGGCAAAAAGGTCATACAGAATTATATCGCGGCGCAGAGTATATGGTTGATTTTTTGCCAAAAGTCAAACTGGAATTGATTATTCCTGAAGCACAAGTTGATCAATGTGTTGATACCATTATTCAAGCAGCACGTACTGGTAAAATTGGCGACGGTAAAATTTTTGTCACCCCTGTAGAAAAAATTATTCGCATTCGTACAGGTGAAACAGATAAAGATGCGATTTAAGGGGTTTAACCGCTCCTAAAAATCTGAATATATATACACAAAGTTGAATAAATCTATCCAATTTTATAATAATATTCAGTAGGTCCTTCGCTCTCTGTTAATGTCTGAATAAAATCAGCTTGTAACTAGAGTCCTGGAGGGGCGGTCACCGTATTCCCTTGAATACATGCTAACTCCTCCGATGTCCGTGAGTCCACTTAAGAAAAGTGTTTCCGGAAGTGTATCAGTATTAAAATATGTCCTTGCCAAGCAATGAAATGTACCAAACTTCGATTGTGACCAAATTTTAACCACTTTCAATCACAGGTTAAAACCTTTAACCTAATGGCACTTACTTAAGGATTA
>JAGLHR010000326.1 GCA_023143415.1 Thiomargarita sp.
CTGCCAGGTCAAAGTCAAAATCAAGTTTGGTCGCTGTCCTTGACCTGCCAGGTTTTGTTTTAACCTGGCAGGTCTGGTTTTAAACCTGCATGTTCGCCCTGGCTTAACTCCAAAAAGCAAACCCCATCATTTTGACTCGCCTTCCTGTTTAGCGATTTCTTGACGCACCACGTCCATATCTAATCCCTTCGCTTTGCCAATGACCTCTTCAAGACCCTCAGCAGGTAAACTCCCAGCCTGTGAAAAGATAATAATTTGTTCTCTAAAAATCATCAACGTCGGAATGGAACGGATTTGGAAACTACCCGCTAAATCCCGTTCTTCCTCAGTATTCACCTTAGCGAACACTATATCAGGATATTTTTCTGAAGTACTTTCAAAAACGGGCGCGAAAGATCGACAAGGACCACACCAAGGGGCCCAAAAGTCAACTATCACTAAATCATTATCCGCTGTCGTTTGCTCAAAATTGGCTTGTGTTAATGTAACTGTTGCCATATCGTCTCCTTAGAGTATATATTGTATAAATTTGATGACACAAAACAAAAGATTATGTCAAAATGTCCCAAAGCATTACAAGCGTTTACATTGCTTGAATTATTAGTAGCAATGACTATTTTCGCCTTCATTGCAGTTATGGCCTACGCTGGCTTAAACACTATCCTCACGGCACGTTTACAAACTGACCAACATGCGACAGAACTGGCGCATTTACTAATGACCTTTACATGGTTAGGGCGCGATATTGAACAGCTTATTGAACGACCCATTCGTGATCAATATGGCGATAAACAACCGATTCTACAAGGGACAATTTCAACCTTAGAATTGACCCGCGCAGGGTGGCGTAACCCTCTCCAACAAAAACGGAGTTCATTACAACGGGTAGCCTATTTTATAGAAAATAATACCCTGTGGCGTACTTATTGGTGGGTACTTGATCGCGCACAAGATACGCACCCTATTAAAATGGATTTATTAAACGATGTCAATACCCTAAAACTACGTTATTTAGATGAAAACTTCAAATGGTACGAACAATGGCCTCCTTTAGACTTTACAACACCCCTTGACAAAAATAATGTTAAACCTATACTCCAACTTAAAGCGATTGAAGTCACTTTAACAGTTGATGGATGGGGAGACATTATTCGTTTATTCCGAGCCAAATGAGCTTTTTAGAAACCAAGTTTTTTAAAAAAACGTAACTACTCAGCCTTGAAATAAATTTCAAGGCTAACAGCTTTCGAGGTTTTAGTTTTTTGAAGAAAAACTAAAACCTCGAAAAGCAGGCTAAAGCCAGCTAAACTACTCAGTCTTCTTTTAGTCTGCTTTAGCAGACTTTAGCTTTCAGCCTTGAAATTTATTTCAAGGCTGAGTTACAAAAAAACTTGGTTTCTTACATCACTAAGAAATCCGATTTTTTCAAAAAATCGCTTAAACCTCGTGTGTTCAGAGTTTTGCAAGAACCTCTCTTGTCATAATTCATAATTCATAATTCACCATTACTCCACCGTCACCGACTTCGCCAGATTTCTGGGTTGATCAACATCCGTACCCTTAATCAACGCAACATGATAAGCCAATAATTGCAAAGGAATGGTATAGACAATAGGCGATATGATTTCATCAACCTCTCCTAATTCAATAATGTCAATATAATCAAACGCTTGCATCATGGCGCGGTGATTAGCAAAAATAGTTAATTGCCCCCCCCTCGCATGGACTTCTTGCAAATTGGATTTCAGTTTCTCCTGCAAAGCATTATTTGGAGCCACCGCAATCACAGGCATTTCTGCATCGACGAGGGCAAGAGGACCATGTTTAAGCTCACCAGCGGGATAAGCCTCAGCATGAATGTAGGAAATCTCTTTGAGTTTCAGCGCACCCTCCATCGCGATAGGATAATGTATGCCTCTGCCCAAAAATAAAGCATGTTGCTTGTCCGCAAAATGTTCCGCTAATTTTTCGATTTTATCATTAAGCTGTAATATCTCTTCAATTCGTTTGGGCAAAGAACATAAAGCATTAACAATCTTTGCTTCAACATCGGCTTTCATCTGATGACGACGCGCCAATATCACTGTTAGCATTAACAAAGATAATAATTGCGTTGTAAATGCTTTGGTTGATGCAACCCCAATTTCAGGTCCCGCGTATGTCATCAATACCATATCAGAAGCACGTACCAATGAACTTTCTGGCACATTACAAATCGTCAAACTGGGACCAAAACCCAAACGTTTAGCCTCATGCAAAGCCGCAAGGGTATCAGCCGTTTCGCCTGATTGAGACAGAGTGAGAACTAACGCTTTTGGATTAGCTAAAGGTTGTCGATAACGAAATTCACTGGCAATTTCAACAACACAAGGTATCTGAGCCAATGTTTCAATCCAATAACGCGCCACTAATCCAGCATGATAACTCGTACCACAAGCGATAATTTGTACCGCCTCAATGTCTGAAAACAATTGCTGCGCTTTCGGACCAAATGCCGCCTCAAGCACCCGTCCATTATGCACCCTGTTTTCTAACGTATCTCTAATGGCTTTAGGTTGCTCAAAGATTTCTTTGTGCATATAGTGACGATATTCACCACGCTCAACAGCGTCCGCTTGTAACTGGCTTGTATGCACAGAACGTTGGACAGGATGACCTGAAAAATCGGTTATCCGAAAGTGATCGCGTTGAATATCAACGATGTCACCCTCTTCCAAAAAAATCACCTGTTGAGTCACTGGAATTAAAGCCGACACATCGGAGGCGACAAAATGCTCACCAACACCAATACCAATGACTAACGGACTACCGCGCCGTGCAGCCAATAAACGATCAGGCGTTTTCGCACTCACAACTGCTATCGCAAACGAGCCTTCAAGCACTTGTAGAGTGACACGGACGGCGGTATATAAATCTTGACCTTGCTGGAGATGGTAATGAATAAGATGGGCTATGACTTCGGTATCTGTCTCTGAATTAAATTCATAACCCTTTTCTTCCATTTCCGAACGTAATTTCAGAGAATTTTCAATGATGCCGTTATGCACGACGGCAACAGTCTCTCTCGAAATCTGCGGATGGGCATTTTCGCGGCTAGGTTTACCATGCGTCGCCCAGCGCGTATGGGCAATACCGATATGTGAAGAGAAATCATTCTCTTTAATTTTTTCTTCTAAAGAATGAACTTTTCCAGTCACACGCTGGCTTTCAAGTTCACCCGATTGAGAATCAAGAATAGCCAGCCCCGCAGAATCATATCCCCGATATTCAAGGCGTTTCAAACCCTCAATCAGTATAGGTACGACATCGCGTTCCGCCACGGCACCGATAATACCGCACATATTGTTATCCTTTATCAGTTAAGAATTATTGACTGATTATACTAAACGAAAATCAAATCTGTGAAATAGAAATCCGATTTTTTGTTCTGAATCAGAATTTCTTTATTCGCTTTATGCTTAATCCGAAAATTTGAACGTTTAGAGTATATAGATGTTCAGAAAAATAGTTGGATTCAAGTTTTTTGTGATCGAGGCTAAAGTTTTTTGAAGAAAAACTCTAGTCGAGGTTTTAGTTTTTTGAAGAAAAACTCAAACCTCGACTCCTCGATCATTATTTATGAATAGAATAATGAGCATAACGCATTATATTTCGAGTTTCGTCTCGTATTTTAGAATTTGACATAATTTGTAAAATAGATTATAAGATCAGATTAGGTTTATATTATTACGCCTGATTTTTAGCCAGCGTAGCCAGCGTAGGGTGGGTAGGAGCGAAGCGGAAACCCACCATTACCATTCAAAAAGGTGGGTTTCGTTCCTCTACCCACCCTACGCTTGCTAGGCGTTGGAGCGGAAAATTTACGTCCATGTCAAGTGCCGCTCAACATTCAACAAGACAAAACAATGGTGAAACATATGCTATCAAAATTATCACAGATTATGTCACACCCAAGCATTGCTGTAGACCTTGGTACAGCGAATACTCGTATTTATGTCTCTCAACATGGTGAATTCATAGAAAGGCCTTCTTCGATAAGCCTTACTAGCGGAAAAATAAATAATATTTCAGACGAATATTTAGAATACATTAATAATCGACTTACCACGAAACCACTTCGTTGTGGAGTGATTGTTAATCTCCAAGATGCCACAATGTTATTAAAACCATTAATCAAAAAATCCAGAAGATTTTTAATGGCTCCAATAACATTAGCTAGTGCCCCAACCGATACGACGAAAAATGAGCGTGATCTTCTTCGTAAAGCACTTGTTAATGCTGGGGCATCTCATGTGTCAATAATTCCAGAAGTTTTGGTTGCTGCAATTGGTGCAGGTATAGACATAACTCATCCAAATGCACAATTACTGATCGATATAGGTGATGGAGTTACTGACATGGCGGTATTTCGCCATGGTTGTCTGATTTACTCTTCATCTGTACGAATCGCATGCAGTGATCTCCAAAAATCTATTCGTTCGGCAGTCATATCAAAATACAAAATGCAGATTTATGATTATGAGGCTGAACGTTTAACGCAGAAGGTTTTATCAATTTTGAACAGTCAAGAGCACAATTATGAGTCTTTTGATGTCGCTGGATTTGATATTATCAAGAGGTGTAAGGCTAATATTTTGGTAAAGGAAAAAGACATTATCTCTGCTATTGAACCAGTGTTGAACAAAATTATCAAAATGATTGAAATAAGTTTGAAAAGGCTCCCTGAAAAAATATATTGCGAAATACTTGAATCAGGTATTTGCCTAACAGGTGGCGGAGCTTGTATTGAAGGAATAGATATGTTGATAGCAATTAGGACCAATATGGAAGTTAGAATAGCATCTGACCCAATACATGCGGTGATAAATGGTGCAATTCAAACATTGAATTATTGGGATGGGAAGAAAAAATGGTGGGAAAATATTTTTTGGCCCAAGTCGGATAGGGTCGGTGAAGCATCGCATAACCGACCAATTGATAATATTAAAAATATCGAAATGGTCGATTTCACTGTGTTACACCGATCCTACGGACTTCGTTCTAACCCGTAGCCAGCGTAGGGTCAATGCCATTAACCCGTAACCTGTAAGGTGTATAAGCAAAGCGTCATACACCAAATCAGAACTTATTAAAAAATGCAAGATGGATATATTCCACAACATATCATTCAAAGAGGAAACAACCGTCAAGTCTATTTCGGAAATAAGGTAGATATGAAGGCTAGGCTCGAATTATTTTGCAACGGCACCAATAACTGATAGGCAAAAAGGTAAAACGTCAAAACGCCCCCTCCCTAAATCAACTTAAAGCCTCAAGTCGTTTTACTTGGGGCTTTTTTTATGGACTTCCTTGTTTGAATATTTCTGCAACGAAAAAAGGGGTCAAGCTCGAATCAGCTTTGGCTGTTTTGGGGAGTTTTGGAGTCCAACGCTTCAGCTT
>JAGLHR010000327.1 GCA_023143415.1 Thiomargarita sp.
CTTTGTCGGGTTACGTTCACTAAGATACACCTCTGTCGGGTTACGTTTTTTTGCGGTGCAAAAAAAGCTAACCCGACCTACATAACTACAAGGATTGTATATAAGACTCGAGGTTCAAGTTTTTCTTCAAAAAACTTGAACCTCGAAAACTTAATTTTTAATTCTGAGAATTGTATTCGAGGCTAAAGTTTTTCTTCAAAAAACTTTAGCCTCGAATATTCTGAAAATTCTGATTCTAACAATAAAAAATAGGAATTGATAATGAAATCAAGTGATTTAACAACAACTATTCTACTTGCGATGCTTTTTGGAGGCATCTTAGGTGGAATCCTTAACATCTTCTTTATGGAGAATCCGTTTGTCAGCGATTTTTTAGTTGGCAATGTATTTGAGGTAATTGGACAAATATTTATCAACTCGCTGAAAATGCTGGTTGTGCCATTAGTATTTATTTCCTTAGTCTGTGGCACCGCCGCTTTGGGGGATATTAACAAATTGGGGCGTTTAGGTGGTAAAGCATTGTTGTTTTACTTAGGAACAACTGCACTTGCTATCACTTTAGCTCTTTCTTTAGCGATTATTATTGCCCCCGGCGAAGGTTTTGAACTTTCCTCAACAACAGCGCAAACTTTCACTGCCAAGGAAAGCCCTTCTATTGCCGAAACGATCATTAATTTGGTGCCAGATAATCCGATAAAAGCGATGGCAGAAGGCGAAATGTTGCCATTAATATTCTTTTCCCTGCTTTTTGGTATTGCCATTGTGATGGCTGGAGAATCTGGCAAACGGATTGAAGCGCAGTTTAATGACTATAATGCCATTATGATGCAACTTGTCGTCATTTTAATGAAGTTCGCGCCAGTTGGGATATTTTGTCTCATTGCGAAAACTTTTGCTTTACAGGGCTTTGATGTCATTAAACCGCTACTGGGTTATTTTTTAGTCGTCGCGTCTGTTTTAGTCATACATGTTTTTGTGACTTACACTCTTTTGCTAAAACTGCTCACCGGTTTAAGCCCTTGGATATTTTTGAAGAAAATGCGTGAAGTACAGATATTTGCTTTCAGCACGGCAAGTAGTAACGCTACAATTCCTATCAATATCGAAAATACCGAGAAGAAGATAGGGGTGGATAATTCAGTCGCTTCCTTTATCATTCCATTAGGGGCAACAATTAATATGGATGGTACTGCGATTATGCAAGGGGTTGCAACGGTGTTTATTGCCAATGCGTTTGGCATTGATTTAACAGCCGGTGATTATTTAGCGGTGATTTTAACAGCCACTTTGGCTTCAATTGGTACGGCTGGTGTTCCTGGAGTTGGATTGATTATGTTGGCGATGGTACTCAATCAAGTCGGTTTGCCTGTTGAAGGAATTGCTTTGATTATTGGAGTAGATCGTCTTTTAGACATGATGCGTACTGCGGTGAACGTGACTGGTGATGCCGCAGCAGCGGTTATTATCGCTAAAAGCGAAGGGGCTTTAAATCAAGGTGTTTATTATCAGAGGAATACTGACGAAAGAATGTTAGTGCGGGAATAAGGGAAGTGAGTGGGAAGAAAAAAAAGGGACGCTGGCGCGTCCCTAGTATGAACTTCAGACCCGCCATGTTTTGAAAACATGGCAGGTTTAGGGTTTTCGGTTAATCGGGCATCACATTTTCTGCTTGTGGACCTTTCTCGCCTTGTGTGACTTCCATCGTCACTTTTTGGCCTTCCTGTAGAGATTTGAATCCGTCTCCTTGAATGACACTATGATGTACAAACACATCAGGCTCACTGCTACCTTCTCGTTCAATGAAACCATACCCTTTACTATCGTTAAACCACTTTACTGTACCAGAAACTCTTTGATCTGACATATAAACCTCATTACTGAAATGTGCCAACTTAAATTGGCTTTTATATTAATTAAAATCCAGCTTCTTGAAGAAGCTGGCGTAGAGCTTACTCGCAAAGATTAGAAATCTCTGCAAAATAAGACGGAAATAGCAAAGATTATAAGTCTTTGCCAAAAAATCTTGTTGTTTTGGAGTCCATTCGAGGCTAAAGTTTTTCTTTAAAAAAACTGTAACTACTCAGGGCAACCACAAGGGATTGCCCCTACATAAGAATATTGTAGGCTGCACACCTTTATGGTTGCCCTTAGCCATCTAAAATTGCGATAAGCACTCGTAATAATTCATCTAAATCAGCAGGTACACGAAATAAATTTAAGTCTTGTGTGATAGATGCTGTTGTTCGATCCAAAATACCAAATCGCCAAATATCGCCTGTTGAAACAGCACCATATAATAGTGGTGTCTCGCTATCTATCCATTTATCAATGGCTATCAATTCAATCGCTAACTGCATAAATCCGCGTTCTAAATCACTATTTTTAGCTTCAATGACTAATAAATTGTTTTTAGATTGTAGGAAATAATCTAAAGTGCCTTTCAGTTGATTATTAACCATCAATGGAAATTCTACTCTAATTTTTGTCTGTGTGTAGTCAATAATATCCATGAGAATAGGGGCAATAATAAACTCGCGTTTAGCAGCCTCGTTAATCATACTGATATAATTGATATTTCTTTCTAAACAAATTTTGAGTTCATTTAAATGAGAGAGTTCATTAGAAAAACGGGGCAATTCCTCGTTTTTTTTATGAAATGAATAACCAAAATGTTCAAGAATCTCATCTCTATAATCAACTAACTTAAAATAATCTGAGAAAGTATAAGTACTCTTTTCGGATAAAATGGGATATTTCATTCGTTTACAGTTACAGAGTTTTTGTTGTTTCTCAACGCTTTAGCGTTGAGACTCCTCAAAGAAACT
>JAGLHR010000328.1 GCA_023143415.1 Thiomargarita sp.
GATAAAAACTTCAGTCTTTTCGATTAGCCAAAAATATCTGTCGAATTACCAAGTTTGAACGATGAGAAAATCCATTGGTGACAGGATTCTCACCTTCTTCAACGTAAACGGCATAAAGTGTATAATCGCCGCCCATGCCTTCTGGGAGTTCAAAGTCAAAAATGTAGTGGCTCGTTTCGGCGTTTTCTATGGAGGTTTTATGGGCTTGCGGTTGTGGACTCCAAGGATTCATCGGTATGTCTGTTCTAAATAGAAAGGCTTCGGAGGGTAATTAAACTGCCATCCAAAGATCAACGCGGGTATATTTATCTCTGTTAGCCGTTTCGACTAATTCCATCACCACAATTTCACCTACTTCGTAAAGATCTTCTAAGCCTATAAATTTGAGATGGGCTTTATCGTCATCGTCGTCTCCTGTATCTGGCTTTTCAACAGTCACGTTGTCTGTAACGGTGACAGTTTGTTGAACAGCAACGCTTTCTGCCCCATCGTTATCTTTTACTATAAGACTGATGGTATAAGTACCCACATTGGAAAAAGTCATGTTGACCCGTTTTTTCTTGGTATTATGCTCTTGCCCATCGGTAGTCATCCAATTGTATTCGGCAATCGTACCATCTGAATCAGTCGAACCGCTGGCATCTAAGGTTACGGTAAGCGGAGCCTCGCCCTCTGTCGGGTAAATAGAAAAAGCGGCTGTAGGAGGAACATTAGGGAGTGGCGGCGACGTAACAGTCACGTTGCTTTGTGCCGTATCAGTCAGTCCATCATTGTCTTTGACAGTCAATGTGATGTCATAAGTTCCTGAATGACTGAAAATGATTTCTGTATTTGCCCCATAAGCTTGTTGCCCATTGGAAACATTCCACGCATACTCAACAATTGTGCCGTCTGAATCAGTCGAACCACTACCATTTAACGATACAGTTAATGGTGCCTCGCCATTCGTTGGATACACGGTTAAATTTGCAACGGGTGCAACGGGTTTGGCTGTCACAGTCACCTTGCTTTGTGCGCTGTCAGTCAGTCCATCATTATCTGTGATCGTCAGTATGATGGTATAACTGCCTGAATTATCAAAAGTGATTTTTGAATTTCTCCCAACAGCTTGTTGCCCATCAGAAGCCTTCCACGCATACTTAACAATTGTGCCGTCTGAATCAATCGAACCACTCGCATTTAACAAGACAGTTAAGGGTGCCTCGCCATTCGTTGGAGAAATGTTTAAATGGGCAACAGGAGGTACTTTTGGTACAGGTTTGGCTGTAACAGTGACCGTTTTTTGAAAAACAGTGCTTTGTGCGCCATTGTCATCTGTTACCACCAGACTGATGGTATAAGTACCCACATTGGAAAAAGTCATGTTGAGCAGTTTTTTATCGGTATAACGCTCTTGTCCATCGGTAGCAATCCAATTGTATCCGACAATCGTACCATCTGAATCAGTAGAACTGCTGGCATCTAAGGTTACGGTAAGTGGAGCCTCGCCGTGTTTTGTGGAAATAGAAAAAGCAGCGGTGGGGGGAATATTAGCTTGTGGCAAGGAAGAATCTAAAGGTTCTATGCGAAAATTGTCAAAGGCAGTATCAAGGGCTTGAGATGCTTCTACACCAAGACTTCCACCCACATACCCATTTATCACTAATCGTTCTACTTCCGTATTGTTAATGTAGAATCTAAATTCATTGCCTTGCTTGGCGATAGATAAATGGTTTGAGGCGTTTGGCGTGATAAGAGAAGACATTTTCCAATGGATCAGTATCTCAGTGCCTTCTGAATGGGGTCGTTCTATAGTATACCAAGATTCTCCTGCCCCATCTATCAGAAACCTAATACTATTAGGGAACCCAAACCTGTCTTTCTGATTGCACACCGAAAGACCATAACCGCTATCATTTGCGCCACCCAACCAGACAGCATCTACAGACACATTGAAGTCTTTAAAATAGTTGGAATTGTTAGGTTCATGAGCCCAACCACCGGGATTAGAACCCCCATTCCAAACGATGAGTCTCGTTGTGTTAGTTCCATCTCCGCGAAAAACAAGGTCTCCGTCAGACACGGAAAACCATTCATTTTCCCAAAATTCGCCAGCCCCATTTTCAAAATCTTCAAAGACATCCACTGCAAATAGCGGCGCGGAAAAAACGACCATGACTACCGTCACGATCCTCAAAAAAACTTTTCATAGCCATTCTCCTGATAAAACACTTAGGAAAAGTATTGATATTAGGGTGTTGATTTGTTTTTTCATGTTATGTTCCTCGTTATGCCAATAATTTTTGAATAGGATTAAATGGATTTAAGGATTGTGTTTAATTATGAATGATGAATGGTTAAATTTATTCATCATTCATCAAATCCTGCTTTGTACAGGACATTTTTTTATAATTCATTTATTTAAATCACTTTCAATGGTTAGAATCAGAATTGTCAGAATTTGAGAATTAACAGAATTTAAAACCTTTTGTAACTACTCAGCGGTTAGCCTTGAAATCAATTTCAAGGCGAAAAGCATTCGAGGTTAAAGTTTTTTTTAAAGAAAAAATTTTAGCCTCGAATAGTCTGTTAAAACAGACTAAATTCG
>JAGLHR010000329.1 GCA_023143415.1 Thiomargarita sp.
AAAATGAACGAACCCCAAGTATACACTTTTGGAGTTCGAGATTAAAGTTTTATTCAAAAAACTTCAACCTCGAAAACGCTTCAGCTTTGGGCGTTTTTTGGTTCCAAAAAAACATTAAAATGAGACGAAATATGACTAAAAATATATCACGATACAGAAATTCAATCGTATTACTAATCGCTGCCACCTTGTTACTACTTGGTTGCCAGCCCGCCTATTACTACACGATGGAAAAATTTGGCGTTCATAAACGCGATTTGCTGGTGGAGTGGGTTCAAAAGGCGCGTGATAGTCAAGAGGAGGCGAAAGAGCAGTTTAAGTCTGCATTGGAACAATTTAGTTCAGTGGTTAATATTGAAGGCGGGCAGCTACAAGAGAAGTATAAGCAATTGAATACTCAATTTGAAGCGAGCGAGTCTAAAGCTGAGGATGTTCATGATCGGATTGCCAAGGTGGAAGATGTTGCCAAAGCACTATTCAGGGAATGGGAAAAGGAACTCAAGCAGTATTCCAACGAAAAAATGCGGAAAATCAGTCAACAAAAATTGACGGATACTCAGCAACAATATGCGAAGCTCATCAGCGCAATGAAGCGTGCTGAAAAGAACATTGAACCTGTGTTAAGCACTTTCAGGGATCAAGTACTGTTCCTGAAACATAATTTGAATGCACAGGCTATTTCTTCAATACAAAGCGAACTGCTTTCAGTAGAATCCGATGTCGCTTTGCTTATCAGTGATATGGAGGCTTCCATTCAAGAAGCTGATACGTTCATTCGTAAAATGAGCCAACAAAAAGTGTCATAAAAGTAACAAACCTGACAGGTTTAAAAAACCGGTCAGGATTAATTAAAACTTAATACAAATCAATTAGTTACATATTTTCTGACAGTTGACGCAGTTGTTTAGGTTTGAGCATCCAACGGAGTTCTGCATTTCCTGCCTCAACACCATTAACAAATTCTAATAAACAGATCCCACCCTTTTTAAAGGGCATCCAATAATCCTGCCGCCCACAGAGTAACCATGTTGCCAGTTCTCCCAAATCGGGTTCATGTCCAACTAAAGCAATCGTTTTTGCATCATCTTCGCTTTGCAAATAGGCTAATACTGCTGACTCTGAGCCACCAGGGGCTAAGGCAGACAACGCTTTTTGGCGAGCATTAGGATAAGCAGAAGCGAGTAAGTCGGCAGTTTGTTGTGCGCGAATTAATGGGCTATAAACAATACCATCTATTTTAGAGATAATGCGTTGTAAACCTTGTATATTTTGACGCATTTTTTCTTCGCCCTGATGAGATAATGGACGTAAATCATCAGATTGCCCTGTTGAGGCAAATTCTCCCCTCTCTTCCGCAGGGGCGTGACGTACTATTAATACTTGCAAAGTCATTAACTCCTCTTAAATGAGATGTGTCATTATATCGACTGGCAGATAACTTGTTTCTCTTTGAAAATAACGCTTCTGAAATATTTTTTAAAAATCGGAATATAATCTTCTGTTTTCCAGTTGCGTTGCCAACATCCCTTTTTTGAAATGCTGGCAATGCCTGATTTATTACCCTCATAGACTGTAAAATAACAAGAAACTCGGTAAAAAGCGCATAAAGCAATTAAATTACGCATGGCTTGCCCATCATCAATAACATTAAGTACATTATTACAAACAATCGCATCAGGATTACAAGCTAAAGCGCGTGCATTTTCTGTTTCAGAACGATTAAATTTATCATAAACATACAATTTCACACCTAGCCCTGCTGCATAAATTTTATTTGCGTCATATTTGCCACCTCCAATATCAAGCACTGTTAAACCTTTCAGTTGAGGTAAAACGGTTTTAATCCCGGGATTGACTTGATTAAGACTCGTTGTTGCGCTGGTGAGTTGTTGCATAATGTTGTTAATGGTGAATGGTGTTAATGGTGAATGGTGAATGGTAAATGGTGAATGGTAAATGGTGAATAGTGATACGAAATCAAGTTTTTCTTATCAAATATTTTCACGGTTTTGATTTCCGTGCTTTAGCTTTGTCGATTGGAGTACAACGCTTTCGCTTTAAGGAGTCTCAACGCTTTAGCTTTGAAGAGTTTCAACGCTTTAGCTTTGAGGAGTCTCAACAAAAATACCCAAATGAGTATAATTAAAAGTAAACTAATAAAGAATATCAAATTACCATTTTTAGGTTCTAAATGTCAACAATTTATTTAACGACTTTTAGTTTGTCAAGAGTTAAAATGTTTGGTTCAAAGCGAAAGCGTTGAACTCCAAAAAACGCCCAAAGCTGAAGCATTCGAGAGTCGAGGTTAAAGTTTTTTCTTTAAAAAAACTTTAACCTCGACTTCAGTTTTTCTTCAAAAAACTGAAACCTCGAATAGACTCCAATTTTAACTCTTACTAAGACTGACGCACTGAGTACAACGGATTTTAGAAATAAACGGATTTTAAAAAACGGGCGACATTAACGCTATGAATTGATGACGAGGATAAAGTTTTTTGAAGAAAAACTTTATCCTCGTCAATTTAATCCGTTTATTTCTAAAATCCGTTGTACTCATTATTATTGTAAATCAATGACTTATGTTTATTCTGTCAGTCCTATCTTAATTCGCATCATTTATGATAAAATACGTTTTAATTCAAAATCGTTATCAAAAATGGAAATCGTAAATTATGGCAAGTGGAAAAGAAGTACGCACTAAGATTGCGAGTATTAAAAGTACGCAAAAAATTACTCGTGCAATGGAAATGGTTGCCGCCAGCAAAATGCGTAAGGCGCAGGATAGAATGCGTAAATCACGCCCTTATGCAACAAAAATCAGTGCTGTGATTGGTCATTTGGCACATGCTCATCCTGAGTATAAACATACTTATATGGTAGCGCGTGAAGTTAAGCGTATTGGTATTATCATCGTCTCGTCTGATCGTGGATTATGCGGAGGTTTGAATAATAACCTCTTTAAAATGGCGATTTCTTCTATGATGAAATGGCGTGATGATGATGTTGAACTGGATATATGTGCGATTGGCAACAAGGCATCAGGGTTCTTTATGCGTTTGGGTGAGGGCAATATCGTTGCACAGCCTCAAAAATTGGGCGATACGCCCACGCTTGACGAGTTAATTGGTAGTGTGAAAGTGATGTTAGATGCGTATGAGAAGAACACAATTGATCAACTTTTTATCGTCTATAATCACTTTATTAATACCATGACTCAAAAGCCCATCGTGCAGCAACTGTTACCCATTTCAGCCGAGGAGGAAGACGATAGACTTGCCCATCATTGGGATTATATTTACGAGCCAGAAGCTCAAGAAGTGTTAAATGGTTTATTGATGCGTTATATTGAATCGCTGGTTTATCAAAGTGTGGTTGAGAATGCCGCTTGTGAGCAAGCCGCTCGTATGGTGGCGATGAAAAGTGCGTCAGATAATGCTGGCGATCTCATTGATGAATTGCAGTTAGTCTATAATAAGGCGCGTCAAGCGTCGATTACCCAGGAGTTGTCTGAAATTGTAGCTGGGGCTGCTGCTGTATAAATGGGTTTCAACGCTTTAGCTTTGGAATAGG
>JAGLHR010000033.1 GCA_023143415.1 Thiomargarita sp.
AGCTGGAGCTTGGGAACGAGGGGACGAGGGGAAACCTCGAAAAGAATTTAACTGAGCCTGCTTTAGCTTTCAGCCTTGAAATTGATTTCAAGGCTGAGTAGTTACGAAATTTTTAAGTTTACTATGCGTATTCACTCACCGCCCCCGCAAAAACAAACTATCCAATTCCTTCATACTCAATTGCGTCCAAGTTGGACGACCATGATTGCATTGATTACTACGCGCCGTTTTTTCCATATCACGCAATAGGGCATTCATCTCACTTATACTCAATTGCCGATTAGCACAGACTGAGGTATGACAAGCTAAAGTGGCTAAAATAGCCTGCATGTTTTCCTCTAAACGTGAACTCACCTCAAAACGTAATAAGTCTGCCAACACATCACGTACAAGCTCTGTTATATTTGCTTCGATTAATAGCGTCGGTACTTGACGTACAATCAGCATTTCCGGACCGACATGGCTCACCTCAAATCCGATTTTATTAAATAAATCAATATGTTGCTCCGCTATTTCCGCCTCACGTTCGCTAACAGACACAGTCACAGGTACAAGCAAAACTTGAGCATTGAGATTATCCGTCTGCCAGGTCGATTTCATCTGCTCATAAGTAATACGCTCATGGGCAGCGTGCATATCGACTAATACTAAACCCTCAGTATTTTCAGCCAGAATATATACCCCATGCAATTGTGCCAACGCAAAACCTAAAGGCGGAGTTGGTTGCGAAGGTTTTGTATAATCACCAATATCGGGTAACGATTCATCTGATAATAGCGACGCTTGCAACGCTTCATAAACGGCGGTGGTATCACGTATTGCTGAAGCGGAAGGGCGATCTGGCGTAAATTGATTAATCGGCTTATCAATTTTGCCATGCGCCATCTTGGGATATTGATGGAAAACGTTTGTCTTTGAAGAAAATTGTGGTGAATGAGGAAATTGGGGAGAATGAGGAGATTGGGGAGAATGTACAACAGGTTGCCCTGTATTTCTCGGAGAAGTCTGGGCAAGGCATTCCTGCAATGTGTTCACTAAAAAATCATGCACCAATTTACTTTGTGCAAAACGCACTTCATTCTTAGTCGGATGCACATTGGCATCTACCTTACTCGGATCAATAGTTAAAAACAACACATAACTGGGGTGACGATTAGCGTACAAAACATCTTCATAAGCCTGGCGTATGGCATGATTAATCAATTTATCACGAATAATGCGCCCATTGACAAAAAAGTATTGCATATCTGGTTGACTACGCGAATATGTTGGTTGCGTAATCCACCCTGACAACTGTATTTCGTCAGAAACCTTATTAATCTTCAAAACATGCGCCACAAAATCTGGACCACATAACATGGCTACCCGTTGTAATTGCTCCTCCTCAGTCTGCGCCACCTTTAAAACCATTAAAGTTTTACGGTTATGCGTCAATTTAAAACGGACATCAAAACGACTCAGGGCTAAACGTTTAATTGTTTCATGCAAATAGGCAAATTCCGTTTTTTCAGTGCGTAAAAACTTACGCCGGGCAGGTGTATTATAAAACAAATCCCGTATTTCCAGCGTCGTACCCGCAGGTGTTGCTCTTGGCTCAAGGACGGAAGGCTTTTCTTGTCCATCTATACAGATACAATGCCCTATTTCATCACCATGAAAACGTGAAATTAAAGTTAATCTGGAAATAGACGCAATACTGGCGAGCGCCTCACCACGAAAACCCAAACTCTTAATACGAACTAAATCCTCTAAGTCTCTGATTTTACTGGTAGAATGCCGACTTAAAGCCAATAATAATTCATCACGACGAATACCAAAACCATTATCGCGAACCCGTATTAAAGCAATACCACCCTGCTCAATATCAACCTCAATACTATCAGGTTTGGCATCCAAACTATTTTCCAATAATTCTTTCACAACAGACGCAGGGCGTTCAACAACCTCACCCGCCGCAATTTGATTAGCAATTAATGGTGATAATAATTGGATAGAAGGAATATTTTGATTAATCATTTGGGAGGGGAGACTGAAATTCTGAGTGATTGCTTTTGAAAAAAGGTCAATTTTTAAACAATCATGTTCACAATAAAAATTCGATCATCAAGATTTTTTGTAGGTAGGCAGACAAGAACTGGGATTAAAACTTGATGATCGAAAAAAAACATTGCTAAAAACTTGGTTTTTAAACTGATAAAATTTTCAAGATAAATTCTGAATTTAAAATCGATGCTTTAAAAATTTGTAACTACTCAGCTTTGAAATTGCAAGGCTGAAAGCATTCGAGGCTAA
>JAGLHR010000330.1 GCA_023143415.1 Thiomargarita sp.
GTTGCCCTGAGTAGTTACAATTTTTCTTCAAAAAACCTTTTGCCTCGAAAGTCACCCGTTCACAATTCTAAGCTGACTTAGAACATAATTAGTAACGACTCAGGGCAACCATAAAGGATTGCCCCTACAACCAGATTCATAAATCGAGTGACGAAAATATTCTGATGTAGGGGCAATCCCTTGTGGTTGCCCTGAGTCGTTACCATAATTATTTATATTTAGCACGGTTGAATATTAGTCTTGCGCCAAATTTATGTATTTTAACAATTATGACACTCAATGTTCAATTTTCTTGTAAATATTTGATTAAAAAAGAAATATCATTTTAGTTAATATAAATAGCCTTAAAAATCAATGACTTATATATTTTAACACTCAAAAATAGCACAACACCACATCTAAATTTTTTTGAAAGCCTCGAAAGTTGAACAACGAGTGATATGATTATTAATTTCAAAAAAGAGGTGGAATAATTGACAATTCACAATTTAATAACCTTTTCAAATTTAAACCAATAAATCAAGTTTTTTTGAATTGAATTCGAGGTTCAAGTTTTTTTCGATAAAAAAAACTTGAACCTCGAAAAGAATTTTCGTGAGAAAATTTTTGAAAACTCCCTTAAATTTTTGCTGTGACAACATGCTCCAGAATAAAATGGGTGAACGCGCCCTACACTTATTAAAGGTATTAGTTAATTGCTATATCCGTGATGGGCAACCTGTTGGCTCACGCACACTATCACGCGAAGCTAAACTCAAACTGAGTCCAGCGACTATTCGTAATGTGATGGCTGATCTGGAAGAAATGGGGCTCGTTTGCTCACCACATACATCAGCAGGGCGTATTCCTACTGTACGCGGCTATCGGCTATTCATTGATAGTTTATTGCAAATTAAACCCGTCAATCGTGAACAAGAACAACGCCTTCGTCGCCAATTTCGTCAAAAAAACAATGATCGATGTTTATTAGAAAAAACGTCTAACCTACTCTCTGAATTTACCCATTTAGTCGGTGTGGTTATGTTTCCCAAGATTGATTCTAAAGCATTGCGCCATATCGAATTTTTATCCCTCTCCAAAAAACAAGTCTTGGTTATCTTAGTTTTTAACGAACAGGATGTCGAAAATCGCATTATACACACCTCTCGCACATACTCACCTGCCGAATTACAAAATGCAACCAATTACTTAAATAATGCTTTTGTGGGTAAGGATATTAAAACAGTGCGTGAAGATTTGCTCAACGAATTAAAGGAAACAGATAAGAATGTAGATAAAATGATGCAAACAGTCATAGAAATGGCGGAAAAAGCCTTTAATTGCTCTGATTTTAATGAGCGCGATTTTGTAATGACTGGACAAACTAATCTGATGGAAATCGCCGAATTATCCAATGTAGAAAAATTACGTCAATTATTTATCACATTTAACAAAAAATGCGATATTTTGCATTTATTTGATCAAGCACTTAAAGCCAAAAATAGACAGATTTTTATTGGCGAAGAATCAGGCTATGAAGTTTTATGTGATTGCAGTGTCGTCGCCTCACCCTATATTGTCAAAGGTACTGTTATAGGCGTACTTGGTGTGATAGGGCATACACGTATGCCCTATGAACGTATCATCCCCATTGTCGATTTGACGGCAAAATTACTCGGTTCAGCCTTGAACCATCACTAATCTATCCCTATTCATTCCCTGTCAATGTGCATATTAATCTTGAACATCAATATTCCCTTGCCAACGCTTTGGAATAGGAATCCAACGCTTTGGAATAGGAGTCCAACGCTTTAGCTTTGGAATAGGAGTCCAACATTAACTTTGGAATAGGAGTCCAACGCTTTAGCTTTGGAATAGGAGTCCAACGCTTTAGCTTTGGAATTTGGAGTACAACGCTTTAGCTTTGGAATTTGGAGTCCATTCGAGGCTAAAGTTTTTCTTCAAAAAACTTTAGCCTCGAATGCTTTAACTTTGGAATTTTCAAGTTAATATAACAATAGTTCGGACAAATTTTAAATTTTAAATCATTAATAATTATAACTCGTTGAAATTTAAGCATTTTATATATTATAAAATAAAAATTACATAACAATAAGTTACAAAAACGGTCCGAAGTATTGTATAAAAAAATTGACATAAAAAACGAATAATGAAATCTGTAATTCAGAAGGAGTTTCCATGAAAAGTGACGAATCCCTTAATGAAAAAGCGGTATCTCCTGCCAATAAAACGGCTAAAAAAGGGAACGATATTCCCGATGGAGAAATTGACGACGTGTCAGAAGAGATTCCATTAGAATCGACGCAGACGACAGAAAAAACGGAACTCTCAGTAAAGGAGCTAACCCGTAAATTAGTTGAGGTTCAAAAAAAAGCGGATAGCTATTGGGACAGTTTGCTTCGCAAACAAGCTGAAAATGATAACCTACAAAAACGCATAGCTCGTGATTTAGAAAAAGCGCGTAAATACGCCCTTGAAAAATTTGCCATCGAATTACTTGCGGTTAAAGACAGTATGGAATTCGGCATAGATGCTGCAACAAAACAAGGAACGGATTTAAAAGCAATACATGATGGCATGACGTTGACCTTAAAAATGCTAACCGACACCATGGCAAAATTTAACATTGTGGAAATTAATCCACAAGATGAAAAATTTAATCCGCAAATGCATGAAGCTATGGTAACGCAAATAAAAGAAAACGTCGAAGCAGGAACCGTATTGCACGTCCATCAAAAAGGTTATCACATCAATGATCGCCTATTACGTCCTGCACGGGTAGTGGTCGCAAAATCTTCCCCCATTGAAAATCAAGGTTAAAGCCTTATATCACCATTGTCAATGATTTCGAGGTTTCAGTTTTTTAAAGAAAAACTGAAGTCGAGGCTAACGTTTTTTTTGAAAAAAAACGTTAGCCTCGACTCGAATTGTGAATGATGTTTGAGGCTAAAGTTTTTTGAAAATTTAGCCTCGAATTAACTGATTAACTGATTAACTGAAAAGGAGAATAAACCAATGAGTAAAATTATTGGGATTGACTTAGGAACAACCAACTCTTGCGTCGCGGTAATGGAGGGTAAAAATAACCGCGTCATTGAAAACAGCGAAGGTACACGCACCACACCATCCATTATTGCTTACACCAACGATGATGAAGTGTTAGTAGGACAATCCGCTAAACGTCAAGCCGTTACCAACCCAAACAACACCCTGTTCGCGGTGAAACGTCTGATTGGGCGCAAGTTTAAAGACAAGGTGGTACAACGCGATGTCGATATGGTGCCTTATAAAATCGTAGGGGCAGATAATGGTGATGCTTGGGTAGCAGTGAATGACAAAAAAATGGCCCCTCCCGAAATCTCTGCCCGTGTATTGATGAAAATGAAAAAAACGGCAGAGGATTATTTGGGCGAGCCAGTAACAGAAGCCGTTATTACTGTTCCAGCCTACTTCAATGACTCCCAGCGTCAAGCAACAAAAGACGCAGGACGCATTGCAGGCTTAGAAGTCAAACGCATCATCAACGAGCCAACAGCGGCAGCCTTAGCTTATGGCATGGATAAAAAACGCGGTGATGTCAAAATTGTCGTGTATGACTTGGGAGGTGGCACATTTGATATTTCCATTATTGAAATCGCCGAAGTCGATGGCGAACATCAATTTGAAGTACTATCCACCAATGGTGACACCTTCTTAGGCGGTGAAGACTTCGATATACGCATCATTGACTACTTGGTTGAAGAATTTAAAAAAGACAGTGGGATCAACTTAAAAAATGATCCCTTAGCTTTACAACGCCTTAAAGAAGCCGCTGAAAAGGCCAAGATTGAACTGTCTTCAAGCCAGCAAACCGACATTAATTTGCCCTACGTGACAGCAGATGCCAGCGGCCCCAAACACCTGAATATTAAATTAAACCGTGCCAAACTCGAAGCCTTAGTAGAAGACCTCATTGAACGTAGCATAGGGCCATGCAAAATCGCGCTAAAAGATGCAAACTTGTCACCTGAGGACATCAACGAAGTCATCTTAGTCGGTGGGCAAACTCGTATGCCCAAAGTACAAGAAGTCGTTAAAGAATTGTTTGGTAAAGAGGCACGTAAAGATGTCAACCCCGATGAAGCTGTTGCCATCGGTGCAGCCATTCAAGGCGGTGTATTAAGCGGTGAGGTGACAGATGTGTTGTTATTAGATGTCTCCCCACTGTCTCTCGGTATTGAAACCATGGGCGGAGTGATGACTAAGCTCATTTCTAAGAATACCACTATTCCAACAAAACACTCACAAATCTTCTCGACCGCTGATGACAATCAAACGGCAGTGACAGTACATATATTGCAAGGTGAACGTGATGTCGCAACCGCTAATAAGTCGTTAGAAAAATTTGATTTAGTCGGTATTCCACCCGCACCGCGTGGTGTTCCACAAATCGAAGTGACTTTTGACATTGATGCCAATGGAATTTTGCACGTTTCCGCTAAAGACAAAGCGACGGGCAAAGAACAATCTATTTCCATAAAAGCCTCTAGCGGCTTGTCTGATGATGAAATAGAGAAAATGGTCAATGATGCAGAAGTTCATGCCAGCGAAGATAAGAAGTTCCATGAACTGGTTGAAGCACGTAACGGCGCAGATCACTTGATTCACGCGACGACTAAGTCCTTAACAGATTTAGGTGATAAGGTCAGCGCTGATGACAAAACCAGCGTTGTTGCGGCTATTGATGACCTCAAGGAAACACTCAAAAGTGACGACAAAGAAGCCATTGAAGCCAAGACTAAAACCTTAGCTGAAATATCAGGCAAAATTGCACAACAAGCTTATGCACAACAAGCTGAAGGTGACACGCCAGACGGCTTTACAGAAGCCGCGAAATCCGCAGAGAACAAAGCTAAACCTAAAGACAATCAATCAGATGTGGTTGATGCTGAATTTGAAGAAGTTAAAGACGGTAAAAAATGAGTTTGCTAGAGTTTTTCTTCAAAAAACTTTAGCATCGATCACGGAAAAGAAACCAAGTTTCGAGGCGAAAGTTTTTTTTATCGAAAAAACTTGAACCTCGAAACTTGGTTTCTAAGAATTTATTTATCTGAACGTCTATATATTATAGATTTTCAGAAAATTTCAAAATACAGATTATTCAATAGAGGCGCAATGTCGTAAGGCTTTGCGCCTTTTTTCTAATTACAGTGGTTACGTGAAAAATATGGAAAAAAATGATTATTATCAAACACTTAACGTACAAAAAAACGCCTCAGAAGATGAATTAAAAAAGGCATATCGCCGCATGGCGATGAAATATCATCCAGACAGAAATCCAGACAATAAAGAAGCAGAAGAACAGTTTAAAGAAATCAAAGAAGCTTATGAAATCTTGAAAGATCCACAAAAAAGGGCTGCTTATGATCAGTTTGGACATGCTGGTGTCGAAGCCGGCGGCGGATTTGGAGGAGGAGGAGGTTTCGGCGGTTTTGGCGATATAGGCGACATTTTTGAAAGCATGTTTGGTGCTGGTGCGAGGGGCGGAGGTCAACGTGTCTATCGGGGAGCGGATTTGCGCTACGACTTGAGTTTATCGCTTGAAGAAGTGGTTTCCGGTACAGAAGTAAATATCCGTGTTCCTACACAAGTCACTTGTCAGACTTGTAATGGAAGTGGTGCCAAGCCTGGTTCTAAACCAAAAAAATGTTCACATTGTGGTGGACAAGGTAAAGTACGCATGAATCAAGGTTTTTTCTCAGTAGAACAAACCTGTCCTAACTGTCGTGGCACCGGAAAGATCATCACGGCTACTTGTCCAAAATGTCATGGCAATGGACGCATCCAAGAACACAAAACGTTATCAGTCAAAATTCCACCAGGGGTTGATAACGATGACAGAATTCGATTGTCCAATGAAGGTGAAGCAGGCGTTAATGGAGGGCCTTCAGGCGATTTATATGTACAAATTAATGTTCGCCCACATCCGATATTTACTCGTGAAGAAAATCATTTATTTTGTGAAGTGCCAATTAGTATCGTTACAGCAGCTTTAGGCGGAGAATTAGAAGCACCTACACTTAATGGTCGTGTGATACTGAAAATTCCTTCAGAAACACAAACGGGCAAAGTCTTTCGCATTCGTGGTAAAGGTGTTAAACCAGTGCGTGGTGGTTTTTCTGGTGATTTACACTGTCGCGTTATCGTTGAAACGCCAGTTAAGCTGACTCCTCAACAAAAAGAACTGCTTAGAGAATTTGAGAAAAGTATGCACAAGCGTCACAGCCCCAAAGAAACTTCTTGGTTAGATGGTGTCAAAAAATTTTTTGAAGACATGAAGTCTTAACAAAACCTGACAGGTTTAATCGAATTTGAATCTCTTAAATTCGCTACAAAGGTTTAATCGAATTTGAACCTCTTAAACTCGCTACAAAACCTGACAGGTTTCTAAAACCTGTCAGGTTTAATCGAATTTCAATCTCTTAAACTCGCTACAAAGGTTTAATCGAATTTCAATCTCTTATTAGGAAATAGACATAATGATCAGTAATATTTATTTAAGAAACTTTAAAGCCTTTCAGGAAGCAGAAATCCCCCCTTGTCAATTAAATATTCTCACTGGCTTGAATGGCATGGGTAAATCGACATTTCTACAATCTTTATTATTGCTCCGACAATCGTTTCTGCAAAAGACTTTATTAGATAAAGGGTTGTTGTTAAATGGTAGCTATATTGAAATTGGCAAAGGCAAAGATGCTCTTTCAATGTATGGTACAGATGAGGATATTATTACTTTTGAAGTGGAATGGGATGAAAAACTGGAATTGCTGGGCGAATTTCAGTCTCAAGATGAATTTGATCTATTACCCACTAAAAAATTACAACTATCTGATTCAAAAGCAGTTTTTGAACAATCCCTCTTTAAAGATAACTGTCAATTTTTAAGTGCTGAAAGAATAAGTCCAAAAACTTTTTTTCCCGCTTCTGCTTATTATGTTGAACAAATTCACTCTTTGGGCAATCAAGGCGAATTTACAGTTCACTTCATCGCCAAAAATCGGGATAAGGATATTCCCATAAAAGCCTTAGCGCATCCAAAGGCAAACTCTTATACTTTACTCGCACAACTGGATGCGTGGCTAGGAGAAATCGCCCCCAATATTCGAGTCAATTCTGTTTTATATGATGAATTTGATATGGCGAGATTATCTTACCAATTTGAAGTTGGTGGAGAGTTGACTGATGAAATGAAACCAACTAATGTCGGTTTTGGATTAACTTATGTCTTACCAGTGGTGACAACCGTTTTATTTGCACAGCCCGGCGATTTACTGATTATTGAGAATCCAGAATCCCATTTACATCCCCAAGGGCAAGCCCGTTTAGGAAAATTATTTGCGCAAGCGGCTGAAAATGGCGTACAACTGTTCATTGAAACGCACAGCGATCATGTATTAAATGGGGTGCGTGTGGCAACCAAACAGAAAACAATATCACCAGAAAATGTGGGACTCTTCTTTTTTGTTCGCGATTTTGAAACCGATGAACATAAGACGGAAATTATTCAGCCTTTCATAGATGAAAATGGTAGAATTGATAAAAGGCCTAAAGGATTTTTTGATGAATGGGGTAATCAATTGGATGAATTGATGAAATAATGATGGATTTTTACATTTTTAATGAACTTTCAATAACGCCTTTTGCAAATATATATGAGGCGAGAAAAGGACTGGAAATTTTTATTCGTACTTGTGCCAAAGTGCGTGAATTAGGATTTCAAACTCTTCGTTTACATGAAAGTATTGAAAATCCTTACCAATTGCAGATAGCCCCTAATTACATGGTATCACAATGGCTAAAAGATTCCGAAGTAAAGGATGATTTAAAGGATAATTTTAGGGATATTATCTTTTATTCACCCCTAATAAATGATGAAGAGCCAATTGCCAAAGAACGAAATACTCTCTCGGAGTTTAAAATCAGGGTAAATGATGAAATCAAAATGGCTGATGGATTAGGGGCTGCGTATTTATTAGGAACACTCTGTGTCAGCTTTTTATCCCATGATTTATGGGATAGTAATGAGATAAGAAATATTGAACATTGGTTTCTTAAAGAAAATGGTAATGAGAGCACAGAAATAATTGCGGTTAAACATGCTTCAAAACCAGCGCATTTGGCTAAACATAAGACGTGGTTTGAACAGAAAAAGCGGGAAAGTCTCAAAAAAAGCCGAGATTTATGGGAGCGAAGAGAAGAATTTTTTCCTCATTTGGTTTTATGTGGTGAAGTTGAAAAACAATTGACAGGATTGGGTATTCAATCGAAATTTTTTGACCAAATTATTGAAAAACTCAAACGTTTGAATGAATATGCAAATAATTGGCAGGAAGGTTCTTATGATGATCATGCGGCAAAGCAATATGGATTAAATGTGAGTGGCGAATCAGATAGCACTCTTAACAAATATGGTAGGCAACGTAAATTCAGATTGCCTAATAGAAAAAAAGCATTGTTTGATAAACATATCAAAACAGGTGATTTACGTTTTCATTTTTATCCAGATGAGGAAAGCAAAACGATTTATGTGGGATATATTGGAAAACACCTGCCTACAATAAGATTTTAAATTCAAAGTAAAAAAATTATCAGAGCAAATTAAGGAGTTCATACAATGAAAACAAATATTGCCATTGCCGGCGCAGCCGGCAGAATGGGGCGCAGACTAATCGAAGCCTGCACTAATGAAACCAATACCACTTTAACGGTTGCCTTTGAACGCCCTGATAGTACGCTTATTGGTAGCGATGCTGGCGAATTAGCGGGGATAAGTCGGCTTGGTGTTTCTATATTAGATGACTTAGAAGCCGTTATCAATAATTTCGACGTACTCATTGATTTCACTGCACCAGAAGCCACCCTGAAACATTTAGCGGCTTGTCGTGCCGCTCATCAACGCATGGTTATTGGTACAACAGGTATTTCACCTTCACAGCGCAAGATAATTGAAGAAGCGGCTCAAGATATTGCCATTGTTTTTGCGCCTAATATGAGCGTTGGCGTTAATCTCACTTTCAAACTGTTAGAAATTGCGGCTAAAGTGCTGGGTGATCATGTTGATATTGAAGTGATTGAAGCACACCATCGCCATAAGGCGGACGCGCCATCGGGAACTGCTCTTCGTATGGGAGAAATTGTCGCTGAGACTTTGGGGCGCGATTTATCAGAATGTGCCGTCTATGGGCGGCAGGGAAAAACAGGGGAACGTGATCCTCGTACTATTGGCTTTGAAACCATTCGCGCGGGTGATATTGTCGGTGAACATACGGTTATGTTTGCTGATGTGGGAGAACGGGTTGAAATTACTCATAAAGCGTCAAGTCGTATGACTTTTGCGAACGGCGCAATACGAGCAGCCCAGTGGATTATGCAAAAGGAAAATGGCTTATTTGATATGCAAGATGTGCTAGGGTTGCGCTAACTAAACCGGACATGTTTTAAAAACCGGTTCTGTTTTAAATCATTTATCAGCCATATTTCAGGATGATTTCTACTTT
Organism: Thiomargarita sp.; assembly: GCA_023143415.1. Classification (GTDB taxonomy): domain Bacteria; phylum Pseudomonadota; class Gammaproteobacteria; order Beggiatoales; family Beggiatoaceae; genus QNES01. Next base: position 9,537 of record JAGLHR010000330.1, read on the forward strand.
TATTTTTTTGGATAGGGTGTGTAGGAATTATAGTTTTCTATTTATCGCCTTAACAGTGCTGCAAAAGTTCAATAAGGCGATAAAACTATAAATGGCACATTATTAAAAGAATTATAACTACTCAGGGCAACCACAAGGGATTGCCCCTACATCAGAATATTTTCGTCACTCGATTTATGAATATTTCAGCCTAAAGTTTTTTGAAGAAAAACTTTAGGCTGAAATGTTGTAGG
>JAGLHR010000331.1 GCA_023143415.1 Thiomargarita sp.
ATTTGGTCACGTCCAAATCTAAAGGTTTGGACTCCAAAAAGTGCTAAAACTTGTGCTTCGGTACTTACAAAGCTAAAGCGTTGTACTCCAATTAGACTAGGAGACTTACACACACACTGAGTACAACAGATTATTAGAAATAAACGGATTAAATCGAATAAATTCTCGTGACACCACGTTTTTTAAAATCCGTTGATTTCACAAATCCGTTGTACTCATTATCTGTTGATTTCACAAATCCGTTGTACTCATTATCCGTTGATTCCGCAAATCCGCTGTACTCATTTCCGTTTATTCCGCAAATCCGTTGAACTCATTTCCGTTGATTCCACAAATCCGTTATACTCATTATCCATTTATTCAGCAAATCCGTTGCACTAAACCATTATGAAACAAATTTACGAAAGTGATCACTCAATCGTTTATCGTACCACTAGAAAAGAGGATAATAAACCAATTATCCTCAAAATGCTCAAAGAAGATTACCCGTCGCCCGAAGAGTTAACGCGCTATCGTCAAGAATATGAAATCACAAAACATCTAGCCGATTTAAATGGCGTTGTTAATGTCTATCGTTTGGAAGCACATCAAAATACACTTGTGATTTACATGGAAGATTTTGGGGGCGAATCTTTAAAATATTGGTTGACGAAACGCCAATTTAATTTGGATGAATTACTCACCATTGCCATCCGCATCACAGAGATTTTGGGAGAAATTCACAAAAGACACATTATCCATAAGGATATTAATCCCGCAAATGTGATCTTTAATCCGACGACTAAAGTATTGAAAATGATTGACTTTGGGATTTCTACTCAATTGTCGCGGCAACATTTAACCCTAAAAAACCCCAATGTGTTAGAGGGTACTTTAGTCTATATGTCTCCTGAGCAAACAGGGCGGATGAATCGCGCTTTAGATTATCGTACCGATTTTTATTCGTTAGGGGCGACTTTTTATGAATTATTTACTGGGATTTTCCCTTTTGAAACGATTGATCCAATGGAATTAGTCCATTGCCATATCGCTAAACAACCATTGCCCCCCGCACAAGTCAATCCTGATGTACCTCGCACGCTTTCTAATCTCATCATGAAATTATTAGAAAAAACAGCGGAGGAGCGTTATCAAAGTGCGTGGGGTATCAAAGCTGATTTGGAGGAGTGTAAACGTCAACTGGCAAAACAAGGGCAAATTTCCTCCTTTACTTTAGCTCAAAAAGACTTTTCTGAACGTTTTCAAATTTCCCAAAAATGCTATGGGCGCGAACAGGAAATAGAAACTTTACTCGCCGCCTTTGAACGTGTTGCAGCCGATTCTGATCACCAAATTTCTCCAACAAACCGCGTTTCTAAAACAGAAATGATGCTCATTACGGGTTCCTCTGGCACTGGAAAATCACTATTGGTGAAGGAAATTGATAAATTACTGACTAAAAAGCGGGGATTTTTCATTTCAGGTAAATTTGATCAATTTCAGCGTCATAAGCCCTACACTGCTCTTGTGAACGTTTTTGGGGATTTAGTACAACAACTGTTGACTGAAAGTAAGGAAACTTTGTACGCATTTCAAGACAAAGTTTTAAAAGCCCTTGGCACAAATGGACAAATCATTATTGATGTCATTCCTGAAATCGAATTGATTATCGGAAAACAGCCGACTGTACCTCTATTGGGGGTAACTGAATCTAAAAACCGTTTTAATTTGGTTTTTCAGAATTTTATGCGGGCATTTTGCCAACCAGAGCATCCACTCGTTATTTTTTTAGATGATTTGCAATGGGTTGATTTGGCTACATTGAAATTATTAGAAATGGTGATGACGAATAGCGAAATACGTGCCCTATTTTTAATTGGTGCTTATCGGAATATTGAACCTACCCATCCTTTAATGAGCACAGTTGATAATCTTCGCAAAGAAAATGTCGTTATTAACCAAATCACTTTAAAGCCCTTAGCTTATGAACATATTAATTCATTGATCGCTGATAGTTTACGCAAAAAATCTGTGGCTTCGTTGACAGAATTGGTGATGCGTAAAACGGAAGGCAATCCATTTTTTGTCAATCAATTTCTCCACACTTTGTATGAAGAAAATTTATTAACTTTTATTTCTTCTATTTCTCCTATTTCTCCTATTCCTCCTTTTAAAAAAGAGGAATTGGAGGAAAATTTAGGGGGAGATTTAGAGGGAGAATTTGGGAGAAAAAATGAGGGTTGGCAATGGAATATCGCCAAAATTGAAGCGGTAGGCATGACAGATAACGTAGTAGATTTGATGATTAGCAAATTGAAAAAATTGCCAGAATCCGCCCAACAAGCCCTACGTTTAGCCGCCTGTATCGGCAATCATTTTGATTTGGAAATCCTGTCTCTCATTTATGAAAAATCGGTTGAAGACACTTTCTATGATTTAAAACCAGTTGTGACAGAAGGCTTAATATTGCCGACTTCCAAACCAGAAATGAATGGAGAGAACAATTCACCATTCGAGGCTAAAGTGTTTTTAAAGAAAAACTTTAGCCTCGAAACCATTCACCATTTACAATTCTTACATGATCGCGTACAAGAAGCGGCTTACGCACTGATTGCTGACAAAAATAAAAAAGCGGTGCATCTGAAAATTGGACGTTTGTTATTAACAAATTCCGAAAAACGAATCCAATTTGATATCGTCAACCATCTCAATATTGGGCAGACATTGATAACCAATGAGCAAGAACAGATTGAATTGGCGCAATTAAATTTAGAAACGGGTAAAAAGGCAAAAGAGGCGACTGCTTATGCTGCCGCGCTGCAATATTTGAATGCGGGAATGCTCTGTTTAAATGACAATAGTTGGACAACAAACTATGATTTGACTTTTAATCTGCACAAGGAAAAGGGGGAAGTCGAATTTTTAAATACCCATTTTGAACAATCCGAAGAATTGATCAGAGTAACGATAAAACAGGCTAATACCGCGATTAAAAAAGCCGAGTTATATCAATTATTGGTTGTGCAATCAACGATGCAAGGAGATCCCGTGAAGGCAATTCAAACTGGGAAACAAGCACTTGCTTTATTAGGAATTGAACTGCCTGAATATAATTTACAAACGCTTCTTCAACTTGAAGTGGCAGAAGCGAAACGAAATTTAGGGGATAAAACGATTGCTTTACTGGTTAAAGAGCCAGAAATGACCAATCCTGAAAAACGGATTGCCGTCAAATTGTTGGTTAGTATAGCCACTTCTGCTTATCTAAGCAACTTTGAACTCTATGCAGTGATTGTTCTTAAAATGGTTAATCTCAGCCTAAAGTATGGTCCGATTGCCGAATCATCAAAGGCTTATGGTTCTTACGGACTTGTGCTAGGTCCCTTATTGGGTGAATATCAGCCAGCTTACGAATTTGCTTTATTGGGTATTAAACTGAGTGAACGTTTTAACAATATGGCATTCAAATGTCAAACCCATCATACTTTGGGTAATGCCGTACAGCATTGGGTTAAACATATTAAATGGCACAATGCGATTAATGATGAGGGTTATCAGGCAGGCATTGCTTCTGGAGAAATTTTGTTTGCGGGCATTATTCTTGGTTTTAGACTACTAAACCAACTCTTTGAGAACAGAAACTTAAACGCGATTTTGGAGGAAACAGAAAAAAATTTAGGGTTTGCACAAAAAACGAAAAATAAGCCCATTATTGACTGTATTACAGGGATTCGACTCGCCCTTTTGAATTTAACTGCCAAAACAAAGGATAAATCTGATTTTCATACTGAAACAGTCAATGAGAGAGAATATATAGATTATTGTCAAGAAAATCATAGCGTTATGAGTTTATGTCTGTATCAGATACTCAAACTCAAAGTGCTTTATTTATATGAACAACCCGTTGAAGCACTTGAAAACGCGCTAAAAGCACAAGAAAAATTACCCTTTATTTTAGGGCTTATTCCAGTTGCAGAACATAATTTTTATTATTCACTCGTTTTGTTCACATTTTATTCAGAAGCGTCTGAAAAAAAGCAAGAGAAATATTTGCTTGAATTGAACAAAAATATCAAGCAGATGAAAAAATGGGCGGATAATTGCCCTGAAAATTTTCTGCACAAATTGCTTTTACTTCAAGCGGAGAAAGCACGCATTTTTGATAAAACGTTAGAAGCGATGGATTTATACGATCAAGCCATTGCTTCTGCCAAAGAAAATGAATTTATTCAAAATGAAGCGTTGGGGAATGAACTTGCGGCTAAATTCTGGTTAAGTCAGGGTAAAGAGAAAATAGCCAAAATCTATATGCAGGAAGCGTATTATGGCTATCAACAATGGGGGGCAAAACGCAAAATTGAGGATATCAAAGAAAAACATCCGCAATTATTATCCAGAAAAAGCGCGCATTGTCTTCAATCCACCATTTCAGCAACGAAAATGGTTTCAAGTTCCATACAAAATTATTCTGATTATTTGGATTTAAGCAGTGTAATAAAAGCATCTCATGCCCTGTCAGGGGAAATTGTGTTGAGCCAACTGTTAGAAAAAATGATGTACATTCTCATTGAAAATGCGGGCGCAGAAAAGGGCTTTTTACTCCTACCTCAACAAGATGAATGGTTAATTGAAGCAGAAGGCTATCTGGGAGGGAGTGATATAAAAGTATTGCAATCCATTTCACTTGGAAAAAGTCAACTTTTACCAGAAAATATCATTTATTATGTTGCTCGCACTCAGGAAAGTCTCGTTTTACAGGATGCGACAAAAAAAGGTTATTTTATCCGTGATCCTTATATCATGAAACACCGCCAAAAATCGGTGTTATGTATGCCGTTTACCAAGAACAACAAACTGACTAGCATCCTGTATTTAGAAAACAATTTAACCACTGGGGCTTTTACACAGAATCATTTAAAAGTGTTGGATTTACTTTCAGCACAAATCGCGATTTCTATTGAAAATGCGTATTTTTATACGAAGTTAGAAGAAAAAGTGGCTGAACGCACTCGCGAATTACATGAGAAAAATAAAGTATTAGTTCAGCTCAATCAGGATAAAAATGAATTTTTAGGCATTGCCGCCCATGATCTCAAAAATCCCCTTTCTGCCATTAAAGGATTTGCTGAAATGCTTCAAGAGGATTTTATTGAGATGCCTGAAGAAGAAGTGATTGAAGTGACTGGATTAATTCAAAATAGTTCAAAACAAATGTTTGATTTAATTACTAATTTGCTGGATGTGAACGCAATTGAATCGGGCAAAATGAATCTCTCACTAGAAAATGTTAATCTGTTGCCAATCGTACAAAAATTGGTTGAAGATTATACTGTTCGAGCCACTGCAAAAAATATCCGTTTCCAAACGACTTTTGAATTTGAAACGGAAGAATTTATTGCTTTTATTGACAAAACCACCGTTCATCAAGTGTTAGATAACCTTATTTCTAATGCGGTTAAATATTCGCCTCTCGGTAAAAATATTAACCTTCGTCTCAGCAAAAATAAAAATGTGATACGTTGTGAAGTGCAAGATGAGGGGGCTGGTTTAAGTCAATCCGATCAGCAAAAATTATTTGGTAAATTTACCCGTTTAACCACGAAACCAACAGGCGATGAACATTCAACAGGTTTGGGGTTGTTTATTGTTAAAAAATTAGTGGAATCAATGGATGGTTCAGTTTGGTGTGAAAGCGAATTGGGAAAGGGAGCGACTTTTATTGTTGAATTTCCAACTTTTCTTGTTTGAATCAGAATTTAAGAATTGGAGAATTTTCAGAATAAATACTTCTTCGTTATTTCTTAAACATCGTTTCGCCGCT
>JAGLHR010000332.1 GCA_023143415.1 Thiomargarita sp.
ATCTTGGAAACATAGTGCGTAACATAAGTAAATAAATCGTATAGACCTCCTAAATGATTTGTCAATTTTAATGGCAAGAAACCCAGTTTTTGCCAAAAACTGCTGCTACTCTACGAATCATTTAGGATCACTATAGTAGATAGGGTAAGAGCGATAGTGAAACCCACCATTCCCAAGATGCTTGTCATACCAAAATAGAACTTATGTTTGATTTTTTAAATTCTCCATTATTTAACAGGATTATGCTAATGGCTTATACCGATTTTAAAACGCGGGATCAAGTAGAAAAAGAGCTAGGTGTCAATAGACATCTTTCCTAAATAGAGCGACATCTAAGGTTGACAAGGGCAGCAACTAATCGCCATGTTAAACCGTCGTTTTTATGTTTACCCCGAAAAACGTCCTTGACACCCCGAAAAATTTTACAAAAACGGTTAATATTTTCAATCAAAATACTTTGAAAGTGCCTTATTATGAGCTTTAGCCTCTGGTGTGAGGGGAATTCCCTTTTTCTTTTTGATGGGTATGACCGAATTGTCATGAAACTTATTTAAACCTTGATACCCAGAATCAGCAAGAAGCTCAGAATCTGGATGTATCAAAATATTACTTTCTTTAAAGATTGACAAATCATGTTGTTTACCTTTTGCACAGTCAACCGCTAAAATTTCGCCCATAGCATTGCTAAGTATTTGAACTTTAACTGTATGTCTCTTTTTTTACCCGAATAATAGGATTTCTGATCTTTTACCGGACGTTCTATGGGTTGTTCGGTCACGTCTATAATTAATGTCTCTGGTGGATTTTCTAACCGATTTTTACGATTAGCAAGAGTTTCAACTTTAACCAAAATTCTGGAGTAACGAGAATAAATTTTATAGCAATAAGACTCACTTATACCAAAAACATCGGCTAAATTTAGAAAAGTTGGATAATGGCGAAGGTAGTTTTCGAGGTTCAAGTTTTTTGAAAAAAAACTTGAACCTCGAAAATTGTTAGTAATACACAATCTGCTAAGGAAAGTTTAGACTTTTTTACACCACGTTGTTTCAGTGGATTACGTTTTTTCTCTTCCTCAATATAAGTTTCTGTTTTGTCACATAAACATTGGAAGTGGTCGTGCGATAATCCGGTCATTCGTTTAAACTTTTCAGGTGTCTCTGTTTCGATTTCTTGGTATTTTTTCATGATATCTCATTTTTCGGTTGAGAAATTGAATATTTTAACACAGTCGGATTTTATTATGCTATTTAGGAAAGATGTCTAATCAATTCAGAAATGCTTGATATTGTTATGTATTGACCATTCTGATTGGCGTTACGAATAAAATGGCGAACAACTTCTTCTTATGAACAGTCAATAGCATAGTTTGGATGCCCCTTTGGTTTGGGTGGTTTATCTAATAACAGAGGATATCGTCGATAATCTGCCATAACTCTCTTTACAGTCGATACCCCTATTTCTAAAGCATCTGCTGTAAGTTGGACGCTCGATTCAGTCAAACCCAATTCCTTTTTATTGCGGTCAAAATACCCTTTTACGCTGACAATTGCCCGCTTTCCCCCCGGATATAAGGGTTTTCCCCGTATGTATTTCATGCTATTTTTACGTGACTTTTAGGCAAACCAATTATTATAACCTATGATTTTTCTAAAAGTACCTTTTCATTTGCAATCATCTATAGGTAGTGAGCAACTGTTAATCTCGTAAAATAATCCAGGGATTAACAAAGTTTGCATTTTATTATTATTTATGTTCTAATTTTTACCCATATAATGTGATGATTTAACTTTCACTCGATCATCAAGTTTTTCGTCTGACAACAGTTAACTACAAGGATTGTATATAAGATTCGAGGTTCAAGTTTTTTGAAGAAAAACTTGAACCTCGAA
>JAGLHR010000333.1 GCA_023143415.1 Thiomargarita sp.
ATAAAGATGCGCCAGTCGCGCCAGTCGTCCATGCTCCAGAGATAATAATCACCAAACCCGTAATGCTACAAACGATAATCGTATCAATAAAAGTCTCCAACATAGCAATAACGCCTTGTCGCACGGGACTATCTGTACGAGCCGTCGCTTGTGCTATTGGTGCGCTACCTAAACCCGCCTCATTAGAAAATACCCCGCGAGCGACACCATAGCGAATAGCAAGCCAAACTCCCGCCCCTGCAAAACCGCCAGTTGCCGCTACTGGTGTAAATGCGTAACTAAAAATCAGGTTCAAAGCATGGGGTATTTCAGCAGCATGAATGACCAAAATAATCAATCCACATCCCACATAAGCAATACCCATCACAGGCACAAGTTTACCAACCACTTCTGCAATCCGACGGATTCCCCCAATTAACACTAGCCCAACCAATACAGCTAATGTCACACCAGTGATCCAAGTCGGCACACCAAGTTCAGCACGTAATACATCTGCAACAGAATTAGCTTGCACTGTATTACCAATACCAAAACCTGCTATCGCACCAAAAATGGCAAATGCGGTTCCTAACCAAGCCCAATGGCTTTTTAAACCATTTTTAATGTAATACATGGGACCACCAATATGATTACCGCCCTCATCTTTTTCGCGGTAATGCACAGCACAAACGGCTTCACCATATTTTGTCGCCATGCCCACTAGGGCAGTACACCACATCCAAAACAACGCGCCTGGACCACCTAAAAAAATCGCCGTCGCCACTCCAGCAATATTTCCTGTACCAATGGTTGCAGAAAGGGAAGTCATTAAAGCATTAAAAGGGGTAATATCCCCCTTGCCGCTACTAGAACGTCCCTGCCAGAGCATACGAAAACCATAGATTAACTTACGAAGGGGTATCAATTGCAGTTTGAGCATTAAATAAATGCCTGTGCCAAGAATAAGCACTAGCATAGCAGGCCCCCAAACAATATTATTGACTTGAGTCACGTAATGCGTAAAAATTTCCATCTAAAAAAAACCTTTGTGAACCCACTCCACTATTATTCAATTAATAACGACAAAGATAATAACGACAAGGATTATTTATAAGAAAGAATAATGAAAAAACATTATAAATCAAATAGTTAATAACATAAGACCGATTGATTATTTTATAAATAATCCTTGTAGTTATTGTGTTTGGATTAAATATTAGTGGGATAGGTGAATATTTAAAATAATGAATCAGTAAATGGCAATTCTAAACTTGCCCTCATTTTTTCAATCTCTTCTTGAGAAATTAAATGTCCCCCATGCCCTAAATCTTTACCGTTATGCGTCATGTTTAATAAAATCACACCATTCATCTTACAGAGTTGAATATGCTGTTGTTCAGAATCAGTACAACCAGACTCGCAAAAGATTCTTACCTCTGGTTTTCGCCCTTCATTAAGCAGTTGGTTAATCCAGACATTTTTATAGGGATAATTGGGATTAGCTTTAGCTGTGCTAATATGTTCCCCTAGCCTTTTTTTGGGTTATAAGAACTCCCAATGTAGCGAATTTCTTCAGGATATTTCGGATCAAACATTCCATAAATATAAGTCGTCATTATTTTTCCTCTATCAATTAAGCTGTTTTACAATTTCCAATTTTCAGAGCAATGCCATTAAATTAAAAATCAATGTCGTCAAAGTGATCAAAAAACTTGAAAGAACCCATCTTACTATTATTCAATTAATAACGACAAGGATAATAACGACAAGGATTATTTATAAAAAAAGGATAATGAAAAAAACATTATAAATCATATAGTTAAAAACTCTGACAGAATGATTATCCTTTCTTATAAATAATCCTTGTAGTTATTGTTTGGGTTTTGTATCAAAATCGTTTAGCGAAGAGATTAAAATATGATACAATTTTTTTAATAGATACCATTTTCTCAATGATTGAAATACAAAACGAACGGAACAATATGAAAAAAATAACATTCATAATAACAGCTATTATCATCCTATCTGGATGTGTTGTCACTCCGCCCAATGGAGCATTATTAGATATAGAATACTTTAAAGAAAACGTGATCATTTATGACAAGGCTTCAAATGCCACTGTCACCTTTTCTACAATCAAAGGATTTCAAAAAAGGCACGGTTTACACAAAGTCGTCTTAAATGACAACTTTTTAAGAGGATTTATTAACAAAAAAACAGGTAAAAAAACGTATCAAGTCTATAATGTCATTAATTACGGTGCATCAGGCTCTGGCTCAAGATGGAAACATTTTAATCAAGCCAATTACCAAAGATTTCGTCTTGGGGGGATGAAATTCATCTCAGCAACCACGATTAAGAAAGAAGAAGATTGTACTGCTTTACCGCTTTATGGAAAATGCCTTTATACTGAACATGTCGTTTTCAAAGTGGATGAGGAACTCTTAAAAAATATCGCGAACAGCTACACGCCACGAGTACCCACAGAAAGTGTTTGGCAATACAAGCTGATTCCAATTTTAGGTCAAAATTATGAGGGAAAAATCTTCGTCGCCGAAATAAGAGGTTTGCTAGAAAGGATGGATAAGTATATCAATACAATGACAACAGAGCAGAAAGCGATGATGACACAATTAAGCGCACGCTCCAACTTTTTACAAGTACCTGAACCATTAATTAAAGCACCATCAGCATCATTAGTTTTACAGGTGATTCAATAGTTTTTATCCGTTTTAATTGTTAAAATAAACGCGAGGTTTTTTGAAAAGTTGAACATCGCGTTAATTGCAAATCACATCAAAAAACGATAATCACTAACTAATTTATATTTAAAATTAACAATTAACAATTAACTCGGCTTTTCAAATTAAATTTTGAACAGAATATTTTCTTGAGAGCAAGAAGTGAATACAACTTTCGTCTATATCGATCCCGTTACCGAAAGATTCGCTGTCGCCTTATTTATTGCAACACTAATACATCTCGTCGTCCTCTACGGCATCGGTTTTAGTATGCCCGCGCCTGCCAAAACTCTAAATACCACAATGGAAATTATTTTGGTACAAAAAAGTACCGAAAAACCACCAAAAAAAGCGGATTATTTAGCCCAAGTTTCTCACGAAGGCGGTGGTGAACATTCAAAAAAAGCACGCCCTGTCACACCCACAATCGCGCCATTTCCCGATCAAACCGCTGATCTCGTCTTCACGCCACCACCACCACAAATTGCGATGGCTCCAAAAGAAGATCAAGTTGAAATAGTCACAACAGAAAAAGAGGTTAAATACCAAGTTGAACAACATGAAAAAGCAACACCACCCGAAGAACCCTCTAAACAGGGCAATGCTTCAGAAACCTCTGTTGTTGAAGAATATCTTTCTGAAAATGTGTTATTTATCAATGCCGTTGCTGTAAAACTCGCCAGTATTCAAGCCGAATTAGATGAAAAATTTGAAGACTATACCAAAATTCCCCGCAAAAAATTTATCAGTTCCAGCACAAAAGAATATAAGTATGCCAACTATATGGATGCTTGGCGCAGAAAAATTGAACAGGTGGGAACCCAATTTTATCGCAAACAAACTCACCTCAAAAGTCTTGAAGGCGATTTAATATTAGATGTCGCAATCAACCCCGATGGCACCATATATCACGTTAAAATCAGAAAACCTTCTAAATTAACAGCATTAAATGAAGCCGCATTACGCATTGTGCATCTTGCCGCACCTTATGAACTCTTTCCAGAAAATATCCACAAAGAAACTGACATTTTGCACATTACCCGTACTTGGGAATTTCGTTATAATGCTTTAAATAGTCGAAAATGAAAAAGAGAAAGCCATTTGAAAAGGAAAATTAGAAAAACCGTAACTACTCAGGGCAACCACAAGGGATTGCCCCTACGACATAATCA
>JAGLHR010000334.1 GCA_023143415.1 Thiomargarita sp.
AAACCACCCTTCCACAATTTGATTCTGCCACAATATCAATTTCCATTCCTTTGCCATCTTCGCGCTGAAGCAAAAAACGTTCCCTGACAAATGTGATATTCAATTCCGTTTTATCAGCAACATTCTCGAACTGATAACCGAAATCTCTTGCGATTCCGAAAAGCCGTCGCTAATAAATGTTCACCCACAATACCAATGTAATAACTCAGTTTACCTCGCAATGAGCGATTTTCAGTATTGAGCTTTTCAATGATCATGCTAAACTCTTCTGAAAAATTAGGCACGAAACCTTCAATTTCTTTATCAAGACAACGGCGTAAAACTAAATTCAAGGTGCCATCTTCCAAACCTTTAAAATCAATATTAGAAGCGCCTTTCTTAATCACATCAATTTTCGACAAAATCACCAATTCCTTCTGGATTTCATTGACTTCTAAATCAAGAGATAACTCCTTTTTGAGTTCTTGTGGTGTCCAATAACGTTCAGAATGCTTGTTCAAATGTAGCAACAGGTTTTTCGCATTTCGATTATTCACCTGATCTAAGATTTTGTTCAGATACTCGCCCCAAGTTAAAAACATTTCAGCCGTATCATCTGAAATTTCATAATTAACCGTATTAACCACTCCCTCTGAAGTCATCAACTCTTTCTCTTCAAAATCACTGCAAATCACACAGTAAATAAAAAAGGGATCAGCCATACACAGTTCGTTAATTTGAACCGCGGTTTCATTCGTGATTTCTTCCCCATAGAATTTGGCATATTGATAAACCGCTTGTAAGCCCTCATCGGGTGTGAGATAGGGCGAAAAGTGTAAAGGTTTCAGTCGCCCAGCTTCCAAATACTCATGCATAATATTGAGTAACCAAGCGGCATAAGAACCTGTTACCAGCATTGGAGCCATTTTTGATTCCGAAAGAGAATGGTAAGTACCTGCCATTGTTTCAATCGGTGCCGTTTGAAAATGCGGTTCAGGATAAACAAACTGAGTAATATACTGAAATTCGTC
>JAGLHR010000335.1 GCA_023143415.1 Thiomargarita sp.
GGCAAAGTCCTTTTCGTGCAACGGCTTCCTCATTAAAAAGTGGTGTGCAACCACGTTGCCCACCCTACATGGCTATAATCTTGCTTCTCAGATAATTGAATGGTGGGCAACCAAAAGACGTTGCCCACCCTACTCGGCTACTCGGCTTTTTCTCTTTTTCTTGCGCCAGATGCCAAGAAGTAATCTGCTACTTCATTTGACGAAATACGAAACCATTCTTTCGGTTCGATATCAAGTTTTTGGGAAAAAATCACTTTCATCATGGGTATTAATGCCTCAATTAGAATGACATAGTATTGTAAATACTATTTTTTGTTAAGTCAATTCCATAAATAAAGCGAATATGGCAAAGATTTTGGGATCGAAATGCCGTTGCACCAAAAAGACGTTGCCCACCCTACATTACTAAAACTAAAACCTCAGAGGTTTTGCTCCAACCGATTTATCCAATCTTTGTCTTGTTGATTTCGTAGCAATTGTTTTTCCCGTGCGGCTTCAACCAGTTTTTGCGACGGTTTCCAGGATTCTCCACAAAATGTGATGAAATCGACGAAAAGTGCTTTTTTGGGCAACAAGGGTTCTCCAACTTGAGGTTGCCCAACCGCTAATTCGTATTTTGATAATAAGCGTATATATTCTCTGCGTTTTTCGACCGGTATGATAATGGGTGGAAAACCAGAATTGATAACCGGGAAGTTAGCCACTAATCTTGCAATACGTCCATTACCATCAAAAAAGGGGTGAATTCTAACGAAAGAGAGATGAATTTCAGTATAAGCGGTTAATGCCTGATTGCGATCTAATTTATCTCTGGAAAAACGATTAATCATTTCAAACCAATTGTCCATCAAAGCGGGTACGGCATTGGGGGCGGCATATTCTAAAAAGTTCTGTTGTTGATCGTCTGTTATCACTGTCGTTCCATTTGGCTCAACTTTCCAATTCCCAACGGGTTTATAGATATCGGTGATTCGTTCTGTTTGAACGGCTTTGTGTAAAGCAAATAAATCTGCTTTTGTGAAATCACTCTCACGCGCAATATAACGCCAGATGAGTTCAATCGCACTGGCATGTCCAACCACTTCCTCATGATCTTTCAGTGGTTTGCCGGAAACCGTTAAACCTTCCTCAATAACAAAAGCCGTTTCACCCAGAGAGAGTGTATTACCTTCAATCGCCGTTGAGGTATGCGTCCAAAGATTGCGTAGTTGTTTTATTAATGATTGCTTTAAGTCCTCATCAATATGAGGCAATAAATCCAAGTTTTTCATTTTAATCTCCCAAAGCTGAAGCGTTGGACTCCATTTCTCCAAAGCTGAAGCGTTGGACTCCATTTCTCCAAAGCTGAAGCGTTGGACTCCATTTCCCCAAAGCTGAAGCGTTGGATTCCATTTCTCCAAAGCTGAAGCGTTGGACTCCATTTCTCCAAAGCTGAAGCGTTGGACTCCATTTCTCCAAAGCTGAAGCGTTGGACTCCAAAAACGTTCAAAGCGAAAGCGTTGGAGGGAAAAATCCGTTCATTCCGTTAATCCGTTGTACTCCGATATGAATGCCCCTGCTTGCCATACAATTTAGCATATAACCCATTTTCACGAATTAAACTCTCATGGTGTCCTTCTTCAATAATTCGCCCTTCATCAAAAACAAAAACGCGATCAGCTTGTTTAACCGCGCTCAGGCGGTGTGCAATGATGATGGTTGTTTTTTCTTTAAGAAAATCATTGAGTGCCATAAGAAGTTTGCCCTCTGTTTCCGTATCAAGGGCGGAGGTGGCTTCATCTAAAATCACCACTTTGGGATTAGCTAATATCATTCGTGCCACAGCCACTCGTTGGCGTTGCCCCCCAGATAGACGCACACCATGTTGCCCTAACATCGTGTCCAAGCCATTTTCCATCTTCTTGACTACTTCGCTTAATTGTGCTATGTCGAGGGCGTGCCATAGTTGTTCATCAGTTAAATCGCGCCCTAAAGTTAAATTCAAACGGAGCGTATCGTTAAAGAGGGCGGGATGTTGTAATACCGTCACGACATTTTCGCGCACTACATCCATGCCAATTTCAGTCATTGGCACATTGTCAAAATAAACATTGCCCGATTGAGGCGCGTATAAGCCTAATAGGACTTGTACTAATGTTGTTTTACCGCCGCCGCTGGCACCGACAAAGGCGACTTTTTCACCCCTTTTAATTTCCAATGAAATATGATTGAGTACCCAATCTTCTTGATTATAAGAAAACCGGATATTATCCAGATGGACAGAAGTCGTTAATTGATTTTTAAAGGGATTTGATTTATGAGGATAATTGGGTTCCTTTGAGAGGGTAAAAAGTTTATTGACACGCTGCAAAGCCGCTTTTGCACTGTGATAGCTATATTGAATGCCGATAATTTCTTGCATAGGCATCATCATAAACCAAAGATAACCAAACACCGCAAACATTTGCCCTATCGTCAAGTCAGAAAAAACGACCATTAACATGCTAACGGCTCGAAAAATTTCAAAACCGAGAAGAAAGAGGTGGAAAGAGAAACGCCCTGCTGCTTCGCTTTTCCATGCGTAGGTAATGGCATAATTCTTAATCTTCTCAGCACTTTTAATCACTTTGCCTAAATAATATTGTTCACGATTATAGGCTCGGATTTGTTGGATTGCTTCTAAGGTTTCACTCAAAGTTTGTTGAAAGACTCCATAAGCTTCATTTTCTTTTCTTTTAAATTCCTTGACTTTTCTACCTAATAAAATGGTAATATAGATGACGATTGGGTTGAGAAAGAAGATAAATAATGCCAATTGCCAGTGCATCCACAGTAATACCACAGCGGAGCCGATAATACTCAAAGTCGCAATTAAAAAACGACCGATACTCACACCGATAAATTCATCCAATGTATCTAAATCGGTGACAAAATGGGAAATGACTTGTCCACTGCCCAACGTTTCATATTCTGCCATCGAAACGCGCTGAAGGCGGCTAACCAAGTCTTTGCGAATACGATACACGACATCTTTAGCAATAATGGTCAATTGACGCATTTGCCAAACACCAAGAATCAAACTGATAAAACGCAAAAACAGGACGAGTAGTGTGATGCTTGTGATCGTTAAAATGGGACCATGCCAATTGAGGGGAAAAAGCCAATTGACGGTGCTCACTAAAAATGCCGGTTGATTAAGTAAGACTTCATCCACTAATAGCGGCATGAGCAATGGAACGGGTACACTTAATAGGGTGGCTAATATGGCAATAACATGGGCTAAAATAATTTGTCGCTTGTGGTGCAAGGCAATATTGAGAATTTCAGCCCAACGGTAACTCGGATTAGGTTCATTTTTCACTTCTTTTATTCACCGTTTTTTGTTGTCTCCTGCTGGTTGTGTTAAAGAGGTAATGGTATAAACCTGACAGGTTTTTGAAACCTGTCAGGTTTTTTCTTTAAACAGGTAATGGTATAAACCTGTCAGGTTTTTGAAACCTGTCAGGTTTTTTCTTTAAACAGGTAATGGTTTTTTCTTCCAGATGAGATTAAAGCAATGCCACCGTTTTTACCCTCGCATATAAAGTAATGCCGGGTTGTAAATCTAATAACACGCCTGATTTTTTGGTGATTCGTGCCAATAGTAATGCGCCGCCAATATCCAGTTTAATCATTAATTGCCCTGGTAATTCTTCCATCATTTCTAATACGGTTGCTTGAAAAATATTCAGAATACTGGAATGGACTTCATTTTCTAAAGCTAAACTGACATCGCGTGCATTTAAGACGACGCGCACCATCGCACCCAATGGTAAATCTTCACGGCGTAAAGTCAAACGTCCTCCGCTAAATGCTAAGTAGGTGAGATGAAATTCTTCATCATGTTCAACGACTTTGGCTTCTATGATAACGCCAGCTTCAGAAGCGTGTGAAATGGGTAAGTCTAGCCGAGTTAATAAGTCTAATAATGCGCCATTCCCAATGAGTTTACCCTTTTCAATAAGAAGAATGTTATCGGCGAGGCGCATGACTTCTTCCATTGCATGGGTGATGTATAAAATGGGAATGGATAATTCTTTATGTAGCCTTTCTAAATAGGGAAATATGTCGGTTTTACTCTTGCTGTCAAGGGCAGCGAGGGGTTCATCCATTAATAACAATTTTGGGCTAGTGAGTAGGGCGCGGGCAATGGCAACGCGCTGTCGTTCTCCGCCCGATAGACGTTCTGGGCGACGGGTCAGTAATGGGGCAACGCCTAATAATTCAATGGTTTCATCAAAAGCCACTTTACGCTGTTTATGCGGTGTGCGACGAAAACCATATTCGAGATTTTTTTGTACGGTTAAGTGGGCAAATAAACTGGCTTCTTGAAAAACATAACCGAGTGGGCGTTGGTGGGTGGGTAAAAAAAAGTGGCGTGATTCGTCTTGCCAACAGGTTCCATTGATTTCTAAAAAACCGGGCTTCGCACGTTCTAAACCCGCGATACAACGTAATAATGTCGTTTTACCGGAGCCAGAACTGCCAAAAACGGCAGTTATTCCGCATCCTGGTGTGTGAAAATCGACTTCTAAGGTAAAATCGCCTTGTTGTAATTGAAAGCGTCCATGTAATTCAGAGAGGTTCATTTATAAAGACGTTTATTAATTGTATAAAGTATGACTAAAATAACGAATGAAAACAACAGCATACCGCCAGATAGAATATGTGCTTCATGAAATTCACCCATTTCGACATGTTCATAAATGGCAATTGAGAGTACTTGTGTTTTTCCGGGTATGCTACCGCCTATCATTAATACGACTCCAAATTCTCCTACCGTATGTGCAAAAGTGAGGATAGTCGCTGTTAAGAAACCGGGACGTGCTAATGGAACGACTACAGTCAAGAAACGGTCTAATGGACTTGCCCGCAATGTGGCGGCGACTTCTAAGGGCCGTTGTCCCATTGCGGTAAAGGCGTTTTGTAAAGGATGTACCGCAAAAGGGAGGGAGTAAATGACTGAGCCAATGACAAGCCCTGTAAAAGTAAATACGAACTGTCCGCCCGTCAGTGATTGCCACAGACGACCGATTGTTCCTTGTTGTCCCAAAGTAACTAATAAGTAAAAACCTAATACGGTAGGGGGCAATACTAAGGGCAAGGAGACGATAGCTTCAATAATACTTTTACACCAACATTTAGTCTGTGCTAACCACCACGCCAATGGTGTGGCGAGCAATAAGAGGGTAAGCGTTGTGATGGTGGCTAGACGTAGTGTAATCCAAACGGGAGACCAGTTAATTGCTGTTTCAAACATTTTTTTCAACTGAAATCAAATCGGTGAAAATGTTAAAATGATTAGCGATTAGAATGAGAAGGTGGGTTTCGTACCTCTACCCACCCTACGTTCACTTTACGTGAGTTTAAATACTTTGGAAACGGGTAGGGCTTGGAAGAATTGTAAGACGCTTTCTTCGAGGTTCAAGTTTTTCGGAAAAAAACTTGAACCTCGAAACCATTTTATAGTACGGACTGGGGTACCAGAGTTATGCTTTTTGCTGGTATCTTGGTATTGGCCGTGTTTAAGACCTTCTTCTGTTAGTTGATAGTAAAGGCGTTTTTTGTTATCACGGTGTTTGGTTTGTAAACCAAATTCGATTAATTTGACATTAACAGGCCGAGCATTTTTGAAATCAACTCGTTTGGCTATTTCTGTGGGGATTAGTAAGGCTTTTTGGATTTCGGCAACGGTGGATTCGATGCCGAATAATTGCAACATATCGCAACCAAATTGTTGTTTTATGGAGTTGTTGATGGCGATTTTTTTGGCATTACCAACGAGACCAAGTTGGTCTAATTCGTCTGCTTTGGCTTGGGCGAATGTGGCAATTTCTTGTTTGGGGTCCAGTGATACTGAGCCTGTGGTTAGGAGTTCATAGATCCATTCGCTTACCATGACAGCGAAGTTGGGTTCACACCAAATAGCTAAATGAATAGCCACTTTTGGATGTATCCAAGTTCCACCATAACGCCCTGATTTTACTTCGATAATTTTAATTATGGGAATTCCCATAGTTAAACTATAAGTCTCAAGATATTCTTGAGTGGTTTTAAGACGCTTGTAATCGGCAAACAGTTTACCAACAGCTTGACACATATCTGTCGCGTTCAAATATCCATCACTAGAACGTTGACGAATTTTAGCACCGTGAAAATCACGGCTTATTAATTGAGTGGTCATTTTGATATTCCATAGCAGTTATAGAATTTTTAATAGCGTCGGGTAGAGCGAAATTCAATTATTTGCATATTAGTTTTCTACAGTGAGTAAAATGGATGTTAGTGTTTAAGAAAAAATAACTTTCGCCTCGAATACAAATACGTTGAGAGTTGGAGGTTTAAGTTTTTTGAAGAA